>CAZRIB010000561.1:0-2530 GCA_964600035.1 uncultured Ardenticatenaceae bacterium
ACGCCCATTGGCGAATGGAACGGCGACAAACATTTTGCGCTGCTGCTCGATACGGCCGTTGATGACAAAGTAACAGACCAATCCACCCATAACGAACACCCAATCTCCCATTAACCAACCATAACCAGCTACACCAATCTTAAAATTTTGAAGGAACGCCATGATTAACGAACAATTTCCCATTCAGGAATTTAGCCGGGGACGTTTTTTAGTCAGCACTGACCCCAAACTGCTCAAACTTGACACCATTCACCAATACCTTTCCCAACAATCCTATTGGGCACAAGGCATTGCCAAAACAGTCGTGGCGCAATCCATTCGCTTTTCATTTTGCTGGGGCGTGTACGACACCACAAACCACTACACGCAGGTTGGCTTTTGCCGCGCCATCACTGACTTTGCCACCTATGCTTACCTTTCCGATGTGTTTATTTTGCCGGAACATCAGGGGCGGGGACTTGGCAAATGGCTGGTGCAATGTGCGCTGTCTCACCCGGAACTGCAAGCCATCCGCAAATGGCAGTTGGACACACGTGACGCACAGTCGCTTTATACCCGTTTTGGGTTTCATGAGAATCCACACCCGGAACAAACGCTTCTTTTCCGGCCAAGCGCAAAAAAGGGGTAACCCATGCACATTCGACCCATGCATACAAATGATTGGGAAGCGGTGGCAGCTATTTACCGCCAGGGCATTGAAACGGGAAACGCCACACTGGAAACGGCCGTACCCGATTACACCACCTGGGACCAAAACCACCGCACCGACTGCCGGTTTGTGGCCGAGCAAGCCGGGCAAATTATCGGCTGGGCAGCTCTCAGCCCTGTTTCCGGGCGGTGTGTATATGGCGGTGTCGCCGAAGTGAGTGTCTATGTGGCCGCCGATGCACGCGGCCAGGGCGTGGGCAAGGCATTGCTGCTGGCCTTGGTAGCCGCTTCTGAAGAGGCGGGCATCTGGACGTTGCAAGCCGGTATTTTGCGCGAAAATGAAGCCAGCCAACGTCTCCATGAACGGTGCGGTTTCCGCGTGGTGGGCGTGCGTGAAAAATTGGGGCAGCTTCATGGCGTATGGCGTGATGTGGTGTTGATGGAGCGACGCAGTAAGGTGGTAGGACAGTGACGCAAGCCATTGTGGTGATGGGTGTGTCTGGCTGCGGTAAAAGTACCATCGGCCAACTGTTGGCCAGCCGGTTGGATGCGCCCTTTTTTGATGGGGATGATTTTCATCCGCCTGAAAATATTGCCAAAATGGCTGCCGGACGGCCGTTAACAGATGATGACCGGTTTCCCTGGCTTTTGCGTTTGCGGCATTTGATTGATGAGCAGTTGGCGGCAGGGAAAACGGCCGTTATTGCCTGTTCTGCCTTGAAAAAAAGTTACCGGGATGTACTGCGGCGACAAGGCGTTGTTTTTGTCTACCTGCGCGGTGACTTTGAGACGATTTGGGCACGGGTAAACGGCCGTCACCACTTTATGCCCCCTGCCCTGCTGCAAAGCCAGTTTGATACACTGGAAGAACCCTCTCAGGCCATTACTGTTGACATCACCACTGAGCCAATTCAAATTGTTGAGGCCATTCTGAGAGAATTGACATAAATTGAAGGCGAAGGTTGAATTATGTTTTATTTTTGTGAATGCCAAAATGAACAGTGCCGTTTTCGCTATCCGGTGACAGGTGGCCGTGTGGGGCTGGATGCTTGCCCAAGGTGCGGTGGGGAAACGGCCGTTATCCACACCATTGCCGCGCCATCCCCAAAAGCACCCCCACCCCAGGCAAAAGGTCAGCTTTCCGCACTGCTGGACAACATCCGCAGCGTTTACAACGTGGGCAGCATTTTCCGCACGGCCGACGGCGCCGGGCTGCGCCATCTATACCTGGGTGGCATAACCGCCCCGCCTACGCACCCCAAAATTGCCAAAACTGCCCTGGGCGCAGAAAGCAGCATGGGTTGGTCGCATCACTTGAATGGTGTAGAAACGGCCGTTGCGCTGAAACAACAAGGCCACCAGCTTTGGGCGTTGGAAACCGCCCCCAACGCCATCCCCCTGCCACAAGCCAAACTGCCTGCTAACCAACCTGTCACGCTCATCATTGGCAATGAGGTCGCTGGCATTGACCCCGACTTGCTCGCCCTAAGCGACTGCATTTTGCAAATTCCCATGCGCGGCATCAAAGAATCATTAAATGTAGCAACGGCTTTTGGTATTGCTGTTTATCATTTAGTAGATGGGTGATTGGGGGATTGGTAATTGGTAATTGGTAATTGGAGATTGGGAGATTGGAGATTGGAGATTGGAGATTGATCACCCTGTCACCTTGTCACCTTGTCACCACGCCACCTTGTCACCTCGTCACCTCGTCACCCCGCCTCAACCAAATTCATTACCCGGCCATGACTTTTTCAGGTTGCAAAGTTCCCCTATTCCCGTATAATTCCCAGTCGTTCGGGGCGTGGCGCAGTTTGGTAGCGCGCTTCGTTCGGGTCGAAGAGGTCGTCGGTTCAAATCCGGCCGCCCCGACACAAAAAAA
>CAZRIB010000562.1:0-2515 GCA_964600035.1 uncultured Ardenticatenaceae bacterium
ATATCGCCGCCGTCCAAGCAGCGTTTCAACATACCCCTGCTCTTTTGCCAGCTTCTTGGTTTCATCCAGATACTTTTGAATGCCGGGGAAACGGGCAAAGTAGGCGGTAATGTAATCTTCCGCCTCACTCAGGGTCAAGTCGGAATCACGCGCCAGACGGAACGCCCCCATGCCGTAAATCAGGCCAAAGTTAACGGCCTTGGCAAAGCGGCGTTGGTTATAGGTCACTTCGGAAACATCAATGCCATAAACGGCCGCTGCCGTTGTGGCATGAATATCCTGATCCTGGCGAAACGCCTCCAGCAAAGCCTCATCCTGGCTAATGTGGGCCAAAATGCGCAGCTCCACCTGAGAATAGTCAGCCGCCAGAAAGTACCAGCCATCCCGCGCCACAAAGCCGCGCCGAATTTGCTGCCCAACATCACTGCGAATGGGGATGTTTTGCAAATTAGGATTACTGCTTGCCAATCTGCCAGTCACCGCACCGGTTTGGTTATAGCTGGTGTGAATACGGCCGTCTTCCTTCACCAGTTCCGGCAAGGCATCGACATACGTACTTTTCAGCTTACCCAGCTCCCGGTACTCCTGAATGGCGGCAATCATCCCCGTTTTTGCTTCCTGCTCGGTATGGCTCAACGCCTCCAACACAGAAGCGGCCGTTGAGTAATAACCACTTTTCGTCTTTTTCAGCCCTTCCGTTGGAAACTTCAGCTTCTTGAAAAGAATGTCACTCAACTGCTGCGTAGAATTAATGTTAAACGGCTCCCCGGCAATTTCAGTAATCTTCTTTTCCAACTGCAGCAGACGGGCGGCCAAATCCTGCGACATTTGCCGGAAAAAGGCCACATCCACACCAATGCCCGCCTGCTCCATTTGCGAAAGCACAGGAATAAGCGGCATTTCCAAATCCAGAATTTTCTCCAGCCCCTTTTCCTTAATTTCATCCATCAACGGCTCAACCAGCCGCAGCGTCATATCGGCATCGGCTGCACCATAAGGAGCTGCATCCTCTATATCCACCTCGGCAAAGTTTATTTGCCGCTTCCCCTTGCCAATGAGCTTGTCAATGGATGTCATTTCCACACCCAACCGGTGGCGTGCCAAATCTTTCAGCCCCTTGTGTTTGCTGGCCGGGTCCGTCAGCCATTCTGCAATCATGGTATCAAAGGTGATGGGAGAGACAGTTAGCCCAGCCCGCTGCAAAACGGTGTAGTCGTATTTGGCGTTGTGGGCGGCTTTGCCAATTTTGGGATTGGTCATGGCTGGCCGAATAGCATCCAGCACTTTTTCAAGTGGAAGCTGCTGTTCAATTAGTTCGCGCCGTCCGGCAAACAGCCCAAGCTGGCCGCTGGTTGCCTGTTCTTCGTTGCGAATGTGACCAACAGGGATGTAGTAGCCGACGGGCGGCTCTACTGCCAGGCAAATCCCCACCACTTTGGCTTCCATTTCGTCCAGGCTGGTTGTTTCTACGTCAAAAGCAATCAGGCTGGCCGCGTTTAGTTTTTTTACCAGCGCTTGCAGTTGGGCTTCGCTGCGGATGATGACGGTTTCTGTGGGGACAGCAAGGGGGGATTTGGACACGGCCGTTTCCCCTTTCCCCGCACTCTCCGGCACTTTTTCCAGCAGCATATTCGTCAGGCTTCTAAACTCCAGCTCACGGAACAACTCCGCAACCGCATGTACATCAAAGTCATGCGTCAAGCAGGCTTCCAAATCCAGTTGGATGGGCGCATCAGTCACAATTTGAGCCAGCTTGTAGCTCAAATAAGCACTTTCTTTCCCCTCACGTAATTTTTTGCCCATCGCTCCTTTAATCTCGTCAAGATGGGCATAAATGTTGTCCAACGTCTGGTACTGGTTGAGTAATTTTTCGGCCGTTTTCTTGCCAATGCCACGCACGCCGGGGATATTGTCGCTGGTGTCGCCCACCAATGCCTTATAATCCACCACTTGGTCAGGGCGAACGCCAAAATAAGCCACCACCCCTTCTTCATCAAACACCTCAGGCGGACGGCTGCCCCGGGCTGGCAGTTCCACCCGTGTGTTCTCGTCCACCAATTGCAGCAAATCCCGGTCTCCTGTAATAATATGCACCGGAACCTGGTGGGGTTTAGCCTGACGCGCAATTGTTCCCAGCACATCATCCGCCTCAAACCCTTCCAGTTCCAAAATGGGGATATTTAACGCCTGCACCACCTGCTTGATACGGTCTATTTGCAAGCGCAGTTCATCAGGCATACGCTCCCGCGTGCCTTTGTATTCCTCAAAAATCTCATCACGGAAGGTAGCCCCCAGGTCAAAGCTGACCGCCAGATATTGGGGTGGATCATCCGCCAAAATTAAATCCAGCAATGTCCGCACAAAGCCATATGTCGCATTGGTTGGCTCGCCATCCTTTGTGGAAAACGCCTCTAGAGGCAGGGCAAAAAACATGCGGTAAGCAAGTGCGTGCCCGTCAATCAAAACCAGTTTCTTTGTTGCCATATGGGATCCTAAAATTATTTGACGACTAATG
>CAZRIB010000563.1:0-2507 GCA_964600035.1 uncultured Ardenticatenaceae bacterium
CCACCCCTTGCAACCTGCAACTTGCACCCTGCCCTGCCAGCTACTAGAATCCTGCTCTGTTGGAGATTAGGAGATTGGGAGATTGGAGATTGGAGATTGGGAGGCTCGTAATTCACCATTCACCATTCACCATTCACAATTCATTTCTTTTGGACGGGTTTATGCGTAAACATCTCGGCAATATCATCAAAGCGGCCGTTACCATTGTGGCACTCTGGTTTGTTTTTACCCAAATCGATTTCCAGGATGTCAGCCAACGGATTCTTGCCGTCAATTGGCCCTGGCTGCTGGTGGCCTTTTTGCTGGTCAATGGCAGTCTGGTTTTGCGCGCCTGGCGCTGGCAGGTGCTGCTGCGCGGGTTGGGTAAGGAGGTCGCGTTTGGCCGTCTTGTTTCGCTTTATTTTGTGGGGAATTTTTTCAACGCTTTTCTGCCGTCTGGTCTGGGCGGGGATGTGGTGCGGGCAGTGGAGGTGGCTGAAGATGTATCGGCTGGCCCGGCGGCCGGCACCGTTATTGTAGACCGGGCAACGGGGCTGTTGTCGCTGTTTATTTTGGCGCTGGTGGCACTGCCTTTTCGGCCTGCTTCTTTTCCGTCAGATTTGCTGTGGCAGATTACGGCCGTTTGCACTGCCGGCATCGTTGGCTTAAGCGTGATGATTGAAGGCAGTCTGGTACGCGCTCTGGCAAAACGCATACCGGCCTTTTTGCGCCCCATCTGGAACAAGCTGGAAAATATGATTTTGGCCGTGGGTGCGTGTGGCTGGCGGGCATTTATGCAGGCGTTGGGAATTTCGTTCTTGTTTAATTTGATGCAAATTGGCTGGTGGGCGGCAACGGCCGTTTCCCTGGGAAAATCCGTCAATCTCGCCTACTTCTTCCTCGTTACCCCCATCATGTCCATCGCCATCCTCATGCCCTCCATCGGCGGCCTGGGCGTACGCGAAACCATCGCCCCCACCCTCTTTGCCGGCGCAGGACTGTCCCCGGCTGCGGCCGTTTCCCTCAGCCTGCTTGTCTACCTCATGCAGCGTCTTTCCGGCCTGCTGGGCGCGCCCATTTATTTGGTGCAGCTTTTGCGAAAAAGAAAATAGTACCCGTATTCAGTAATCCGTAAAACGTAATCCGTGTGCTCTACCTCTGGTAATTTCGTCGGAAAACGGTATACGGACTTCGGGTTACGTGTACCAGGATTGGCTATTGGTTATGGGGGTGATACTGCCAGTCGTCTAAAACAGGCGCACTTCTACCATTTCGCCCGCTTCCAGACCATTTTTATTCAACGGCACTTTAATCAGACCATCGGCATTGACTAGCGTGTAAATGAGATTGCTTTTGCCAAACACCGGCACAGCAGTCAGGCCGTTCGCCGTATCTTCCAGCCGGGCAGGCACATAATCTTCCCGGCCTGTTTCGCTGGCGATGTTTTGGCTCAACTTTGCCCACACCAACCCACGACGGGGAACGGCCGTCATCCCTTGCAGCCGGTAAATAGCAGGCACACCAAACATATCAAACTGCACCATCGCCGATACCGGATTGCCCGGCAGTCCAAGCACAGGTTTGCCAGCCACAACACCCACAATCGTTGGCTTGCCCGGCCGCGTTGCCACCCCATGCAGCAGCACCCCCGGCTCGCCCAGCGAATCCACGACCTGCACCGTCATATCGCGCACACTCACAGAAGAGCCAGCCGACATCACAAGCATATCCACCTCTGGCAGCAGGCTGGCCGCGGCTTCTGCCAATGCCTCATACCGGTCTGGAATAATGCCGCCGCGCACAGCAATGCCCCCGGCCTGCTCCACCTGCCCGGAAACCGTGTAGCTGTTGATGTCCCGAATTTGGCCGGGCAAAGTCATCAACGTGGGCGGAATCACCTCATCGCCCGTTGCCAATATGCCCACGCGCGGCTTTTTGGCAACGGCAATTTCGGTGATACCTACCGCCAGCAGGCCGCCCAAATCTTGCGGGCGCAGCCGGTGGCCTGCCGGGAAAATCGGCGCACCCACGGCCACATCTTCGCCAATTTGCAGCACGTTTTGGCCCACGGCAACGGCTTTTAGCACTTCGATTTCGTAAGGGAAAAGTGGTGACTGATTACTGCTTACTGATAACTGATTACTGACCACCTGGGTATGTTCGACCTGGACAACGGCATCGGCCGTTTCCGGAATCATGCCGCCGGTATGCACCAAAGCCGCCTGACCGGGTGCTAATGTCACTTCAGCGGCCTTGCCCATTGGCACTTCCCCCACCACTGTGAGAAAAGCAGGCAGTGAGCCGCTTGCGCCAAAGGTGTCGGCCGCCCGTACAGCGTAGCCATCCATTGTGGAGCGGCGAAACGCAGGCAAAGCCTGGGGCGACTTGACATCGTTTTTTAAGACACGACCCAAGGCCTGATTCACCGGAATGGTTTCTTCGCCGGTGTGGTGGGTCATTTGTTCAAAAAGTAATTGTCTTGCTTTATCCGGGGGAAGTACGTTGAAAAATTCAGTCATGGTGTTTCA
>CAZRIB010000564.1:0-2505 GCA_964600035.1 uncultured Ardenticatenaceae bacterium
AGGGGGAGGAAAAATTGCAAGCGACAGGTTTGAATTCACTTGCCGCTTGCAATTTTGGCAGTTTTGGAGTTTAGAAAGAGGGGCGGATTGCTCCTTTGGTGCTTCGATCACCTAATCCCCCGGCAAAATCGTCAAAGTTGTCTTCGTCAAGTCCTTCTAAAATTTGCCGTTCTTCGTCGGTGAGGTCGTAATCTTTGAGGGCTTCGTCTGGGTTTTTGAAGAGTAGTTGGCGGAATGCTTTGTCGTTGATGGCACGTTCAATAATTTCTTTGACTGTTTGGTCGGACATCGTAATTTATTCTCCTTTTGGTTGGTGAATTGCGCACTGCTTCCTGTATAGAATTATTTTACATGAGTTGTCTATGCTGTTTTGTAGCGGAGTTTACTCCATGTTTGTTAATGTAATGGGGTCGTCTTGGGGTTTGCATGTGCCGCACCAAACAGCCCCATCTACGACGATGGCTTTGTATTCGTTTTTGCTGGTGCGGTAGGTGTGGATGACATACGGCCGTTCCTGGGTGTGGGCTTTACAAACGCCTCGTCCGCAAAATTTGCATACGGCCGTTGCCGGGCGGTTACATTCCCAACAATTCATGACATTACTCCAAAAAGTCCAAATCTTTGGTAGCAAACAGGTCTGCTGCCAGTAAAAACAGCACAGTGGCATATAACAGCAGCACGGCCGGAGCCATGGCTTGTGCCGGAGAAAAGTAGCCATTGATGGCTGCATTGGTAATGGCCGAGAACGGCCACAGGAAAAAGCCTAAAAATTCGCGCAGTTGGCTGGCTAAAGTGCCAGATAAAAATTGGGCAATTTGGGAAAACAGACCGCCCAAGAGTGTGCTGCCGTTCATGGTGAGCTGTTGGCCTAGTTCGGTGAAGGTGTTAATGAGACCGCTGTTTGGGTTGTTGTTGTCTTGCACAATGAGCAGCAGGGCGATGAAGCTGTAAATGATCACCCGTGACCAGCCAAGCGCGACAAAATCGGAGGCGTGCAGGGCGAGAACGGTGGCTAAAATGTTAACGGCCGTCCACACTGGCACGGCATCCAAAAACAGACCCACGTTGATGGCTGGCCCCCGGTACAAGGCCAGCAGGGCAACCAACAGTTGCAGTGAACCGGCCATGACTAAAGAAGCAAGCATAACGGCCGTTAAATATTCTACCCGGCTGGGAAAACGCACCACAAAGGGGTAATGTTCGGCCTGATTGCCACGTGCGGCAAAGGAAAGGGCGAGTAAGAAAGAAGCCGCTGCCCCAAAAACGGCCGTTATCAGCACATAATATGGCGCACTTGGTGTCCCCTGCTGCGGATTAAACAAAATCCACCAATAAGCCAACGCCAAAATCACATAAATCAAACCTGTTAGCGAAAATTGTACGGTGCGCCAAAAATAGCGTGTCAATGCCCAGATACGCTGCCTCATTGAATCACCTCTGCGTAAATATCTGCCAATGAATGGGTGTGCTGCTCCACATGGACCACATCGTAGTCCGCTTCCAAAAGCATGGTCATAATTTCCCGGCGCAGCGGCATTGCTTCACCATAAATCAAAATCTGCCGATCCTTAATGTCGATGCTTTCGTGGATGGCGTGCAGTTGTTCTGCCAATTCGCCAACATCCCGGTCTACATCAATTTGCACGTACTTGGGAACGGAAAGGGCTTCGTTCATGCCTTTTTGGTAGTGAATACGGCCGTTATTCAAAATAACAAGCATCGTACAAATTTGCGTCACCTCTGCCAACTGGTGCGAACTAATCAAAATGGTTTTACCTTGAGCGTGCAAAGCCTTAATCAACTGCTGAATTTCCTGCTGTCCATTGGGGTCCAAACCATTGGTTGGTTCATCCAGCAGCAGCAAATCCGGGCTGCCAATTAACGCCTGCGCCAAACTAAGCCGCTGCCGCATTCCTTTTGAACAGCCACGAATCCGTTTGTTTGCTTCAGCCGCCAGCCCGACTTGCAGCAAACTGCTTTGCACCACACGTGGAATGTCCAACGGCGGTACATTACTGATGTGGGCAGTCAAAGTCAGATATTGATGCAGTGTCAAATGATTGGGAAACAAAAGCCGTTCTTGTTTTAGCGCGATGGCAGGCCATTGGTTTCTTAGCGGCGTCACTGTGCCTTTGTCTGGCTGCAAAAGGCCGGCAATGATTTTGAAGAGGGTCGTTTTACCAGCTCCGTTGGGGCCAAGAATGCCTATCACTTCGCCTTGCGGCACAGTAAAGGAGATGCCGTTTAGCGCGCGAACAGCACCGAAATGTTTTGTAACGTTGCGAATATCAACCACGACTTTCTTTCCTGAGTAATTGAGATGGCGAAAATTATGCAGCAGTTGTTGGAACACTGCGCGAATTAGTTTACCACAGCGGGGAAAGCAAGTCAGTAAATGAAAAGCGAAAACAAACAATGCTTATCACTAAATAGTGTGCTTGAAAGATGGTTGCAAGTCGCAAGTGGCAGGTCGCAGGTTGTTGTTTCCAGAGATAACTTGCCACA
>CAZRIB010000565.1:0-2502 GCA_964600035.1 uncultured Ardenticatenaceae bacterium
GTGGATGCCTGTGTGGAACCGGTGCTGACAACCAGCGAGGCGTTGACCCATCCCCAAACCCAGGCACGGCAAATGGTGGTCAATGTCCCGCGTCCAGATGGTTCTGTTCAGCAGCAAATTGGCTCACCCATCAAGCTGGCCGATTTTTCACCCGATTACCGGCATGTGGGAACGCACCTTGGCGCACATACAGATGAAATTTTGGCAGAGTTGGGCTATACGGCCGTACAGATTGACACCCTGCATGAAAAAGGCGTGGTCACGTAAAAGGCGCATAACCAAGCCAGCTTTAAATCTTTAATCATCAATCTTTACTTACAGGGGAAATCATGACACAAGAAGCCTATATTTACGAAGCGATTCGCACACCACGCGCCAAAGGCAAGGCCAGCGGCGAATTATATGAAGTGAAACCCATCGATTTAGTGGTGACCTTGATGGATGAACTGACTGCCCGCACCCAACTGGACACCTCCCAGGTTGATGATGTGGTGCTGGGCTGCGTGACACCCATTGGCGACCAGGGCGCAGATATTGCCAAAGCCGCCGCCCAAAAAGCTGGCTGGCATGTGGATGTGCCCGGTATGCAGCTTAACCGCTTTTGTGCCTCCGGCCTGGAAGCCGTTAACCTGGGCGCAATGAAAATCCGGTCTGGCTGGCAGGAGCTGGTCGTTTCTGGTGGTGTGGAAAGCATGAGCCGCGTGCCAATGGGGTCTGATGGCGGGGCGTGGGTGGCAGACCCGCAGACCAATTATGAGACCTATTTTGTGCCGCAAGGCATTGGCGCAGATTTGATAGCGACCCTGGAAGGGTTCAGCCGGGAGGATGTTGACCGGTATGCGCTGCAATCTCAGAAACGAGCGGCTTTTGCCCAGGCAAACGGCCGTTTCGACCGCTCCGTTATTCCCGTCAAAGACATGAACGGCCTGACCATCCTGGAAAAAGACAGCTACCTTCGCCCAGACACCACACTGGAAGGACTGGGCAAGCTCAAACCCGCCTTTGAAATGGCCGGGAAAATGGGATTTGACTTTGTAGCCCAGCAGCGTTACCCCCATGTAGAAAAAATCAATCACGTCCACACCGCAGGCAACTCCTCCGGCATTGTGGATGGCGCCGCGCTGGTGCTCATTGGCAGCAAAGAAAAAGGAGACGCATTGGGGCTGAAACCTCGTGCCCGCATCTTGGCGGCGGCGTTGGTAGGGACAGACCCAACCATTATGCTCACAGGCCCCGGCCCGGCTACGAAAAAGGCATTAAAACTGGCAGGCATGGAGATAAGCGATATTGACTTGATAGAAGTAAATGAAGCGTTTGCCAGTGTTGTTTTGCGTTTTATGCGGGATGTCGGGCTGGACAGTCCAGAAAATGTCAACGTCAACGGCGGGGCAATTGCACTGGGACACCCTTTGGGCGCAACCGGCGCAATGCTGCTGGGGACATTGTTGGATGAAATGGAGCGTACCGACTGTGAAACGGGTCTGGTGACGCTGTGTGTTGGGGGCGGCATGGGGATTGCCACGATTGTGGAACGTGTGTGATGAGGTGATGACGATGTTGACAATGCAGAAAGATGAACAAAATATTGTGACCTTGACGCTGGATATGCCGGATCGGCCGGTGAATGTGTTGAATGAAGGGCTGTTAACGGCCGTTTCCGATGCCATTGACCACATTGCCGCAGACGAACAAATAAAAGGCATCATCCTCATATCCGCCAAAAAATCGTGGGTTGCCGGTGCCGACATCGACACCATGTTCCAGAGCCGCGATCCCCAATACTTCTTTGAGATTGCCCAGGCCATGAAAGGCATTCTGCGCCGGTTAGAAACAGGCAAGCCAGTGGTTGCCGCCCTGAACGGCACAGCTTTAGGCGGCGGCTTTGAACTGGCGCTGGCCTGCCATTACCGCATTGCTTTAGACGACGGCCGTATTCAATTTGGTTTTCCCGAAGTAGGGCTGGGGCTGCTGCCCGGAGGCGGCGGCATCGTGCGCACAGGCCGCCTCATTGGGCTGCAAGCCGCACTGGACTGGCTGACGCAGAACAAAAAATACACCCCCCGGCAAACACTGGAGGCGGGTCTTATCCATGCGCTGGCGCAAAATGTGGACGAGATGCTGGCAAAAGCCAAAGCATGGATTTTGGCAAACCCGCAGGCAAAAGCACCCTGGGACAGTGTAAAACGGTACAAAATCCCTGGCGGCGGGCCGGATCATCCTGCCATTTTGCCGCTGCTTTCGGCTGCCCCGGCAATGATTCGCCAGGAAACACGCGGGAATTACCCGGCACCGATTGCCATTTTGTCTGCTTTGGTGGAGGGGGCGCAGGTTGATTTTGACACAGCCTGTCGCATTGAGTCGCGCTATTTTGCCAAGGTGGCTGCCGGGCAGGTGAGCAAAAACATGATTACGGCGTTTTGGACACAGCTTAATCAAATCAAGAAGGGCGTGAGCCGTCCGCAAGGTGTGCCGCCGCAGAAAACGCGCAAGGTTGGGGTGTTG
>CAZRIB010000566.1:0-2492 GCA_964600035.1 uncultured Ardenticatenaceae bacterium
AAACAGGGAAGATTATGAGTAATTTTGCATTAACGATGGATGGATTGAAGCAATTAGCGCGGGTGGTGTGGCAGAAGGGCACGGTGCGGGTGGCTGTGGTGGTGATTTGCTTTTTGTGGACACTGCCGACGGCCGGGATTTTGATTAGCTCTTTTCGCCACCCCAATGATATGCGGGCGTCGGGCTGGTGGACGGCCGTTGCCCATCCTTTCAACT
This sequence comes from uncultured Ardenticatenaceae bacterium, assembly GCA_964600035.1. Classification (GTDB taxonomy): domain Bacteria; phylum Chloroflexota; class Anaerolineae; order Promineifilales; family Promineifilaceae; genus CAZRIB01. The sequence continues at coordinate 217 of CAZRIB010000566.1, forward strand.
TCACCCAATGGACGCTGGAAAATTATTACAACGTCATCGGCGCTGACGGCATGGGAACAGCCTTCATCAACAGCTTTGTGGTGACCATTCCGGCGACCGTCATTCCCATTACCATTGCCGCATTTGCCGCCTACGCCTTCGCCTGGATGAAATTTCGGGGGCGGGACTGGCTTTTTGCGCTGGTAGTGGCGCTGCTGGTTGTGCCCCTGCAAATGTCGCTCATCCCCCTGTTCCGGCTGTACAACAGCCTGAGCCTGACCGCTTCCTTTTTGGGTATCTGGCTGGCGCATACCGGCTTTGGCCTGCCGCTTGCCATCTACCTGCTTTACAACTACATCTCCCAGCTTCCCGGCGAACTGTTTGAGTCGGCGGCCATTGACGGCGCAGACCATTTCACCACGTTTACCCGGCTGGTGCTGCCCCTTTCTGTTCCGGCGATTGCGTCGTTTGCCATTTTCCAATTTTTGTGGGTGTGGAACGATTTGCTGGTGTCGCTGGTCTTTTTGGGCATCAGCGATGAGGTGAAGATTGTGACAATCCGCCTGTCGGAGCTGGTGGGCACAAAGGGGCAGGATTGGCATTTGCTGACGGCGGGGGCGTTTGTGTCTATGGTTGTGCCGCTGGTGGTGTTTTTGGCCTTGCAGCGGTATTTTGTGCGCGGTTTGTTGGCTGGTTCAGTAAAAGGCTGATCAATCGTCAATCGTAAATTGTAAATGGTGAATGGTGAATGAAAGAGACGCTTGGTTATAAGTTGATGCTGGCGTTTGCGGGGGAAGAAGCCCCGGAACGAATCAGGAAATGGGTGGCGGAACGGCCGTTAGCCGGATTTACGCTCTTTCGCCCCTTAAATGTTAAAAATCCGGCACAGGTGCGGGCGCTGACGGCCGAACTGCAAGCATTGGCCGCGCAAAACGGCCGTCCCCCACTGCTGTTTGCCGCCGACCAGGAAGGCGGGCAGTTAGTGGCTCTTGGCGCAGAGACAACCCACTTTCCCGGCAACATGGCGTTGGCCGCCACCCGCGACCCCGACCTGACTTACCGTGTGGGGCAGGCCATTGGCCGGGAGATGGCGGCGATGGGCGTCCACATCAATTACGCCCCCAACTGCGACATCAACACCAACCCCAAAAATCCGGCGGCGGGCATCCGCACTTTTGGCGATGACCCGGCGCTGGCGGCAGAAATGGCCGGAGCCATGGTGGCCGGTTTGCAGGCGGCGGGCGTGGCAGCGACGATGAAGCATTTCCCCGGCAAGGGCGAGGCGAAGGTGGATTCTCATTACGCCATGCCGGTGATTGACCACAGCCGGGAGCGGCTGGAGCAGGTGGAGTTACGGCCGTTTCGTGCCGCTGTGGCTGCCGGGGTAAAAGTGGCAATGACCGGTCACTTTGCCCTGCCCATCCTCACCGAAAAACCCGACCTGCCCGCCACACTTTCCCGCGCCGTCATGCACGACTTTTTGCGCCATGAGGTGGGGTTCGACGGCGTGACCATCACCGATGCGCTGGACATGGGGGCGCTGACGCAGGGGGCGGGACAGATTATTGATGTGATTACGGCCGTTCGTGCCGAAGTGGACTTGCTCCTGACCACCAACCAGCCAGAGGTGCAGGAACGGATTTATGCCGGCTTGCAGTTGGCCTACGGGCGCGGCCTCATCGAAGACCGCCACCTGGAAAAGTCAGTGGCGCGCATTATGGATTTGAAGCAGTGGGCGGGGCAGCAAACCCAGCCGCCGCTGGACGTGGTAGGCTGCGCCGAACATCGGGCGCTGGAAGCAGAAGCCGCCCGCCGTTCGGTGACGCTGGTGCGGGACACGGCCAATTTGCTGCCCCTGCGCCTGCCGGAGCGTGCGCGCATTGCCGTCATCATGCCCCAGCCCAAAAACCTGACACCGGCGGATACATCGGAATTTGTGACGCCGACGCTGGGAACGGCCGTACGCCATTACCATGCCCGCGTAGATGAATTTATCACCCAACATGACCCCGACGATGCCGAAATTGCCACTTTGCGGGAAAAAGCAGCCGGTTACGACCTGCTCATTATCGGCACAATCAGCGCCAGCATGAACCCGGCGCAGGCGGCATTGGCCAATGAACTGCTGAATGTGGGTGTGCCTGCCATCACGGTGGCGCTGCGTACGCCGTATGACTTGACGGTTTACCCCCAGGCGGAGACGTATTTGTGTACCTACAGCATTCTGGAGCCGTCTATGCGGGCGTTGGCGGCTGGCTTGTGGGGGGAACGGCCGTTTGTGGGCAAGCTGCCGGTTT
>CAZRIB010000567.1:0-2482 GCA_964600035.1 uncultured Ardenticatenaceae bacterium
GCAATTCTACATTAGCTCAATGGCAACGGCCGTACCGCCACCCGTGCCATGACAAAGCGATGCCAACCCCAACTTGCCCCCTTCATTTTGCAAAGCTGTAATCAATGTCACCACCATGCGCGCGCCGGTGCAGCCAATGGGATGCCCCAAAGAAATGCCACTGCCATACACATTCAGTTTTTCCAACGGCACACCTAATTCCCGGTGCATCAGCACGGTGTTGACGGCAAAAGCTTCGTTGTTTTCCACCAGGTCAAAGTCGGAGACGGCAACATTGAGTTTGGCGGCCAGCTTGCGCACAGCCGGAATGGGAGCTTCTGCGAATCGCCAACTGTCAACGGCCGCCCAACTACCGCCGACGTATTTTGCCAGTGGGGTGAGACCGTATTTCTTAACGGCCGTTTCGCTGGCAACCAGCAGCGCCGCCGCCCCATCACTAATCTGGCTGGCATTACCGGCGGTGAGGATGCCATCTTTGGTAAAGGCAGGCCGCAATCGGGACAATGTTTCCAATGTCGTATCTGGCCGAATGCCCTCGTCTGTGTCCATAACGGCCGTACCCTTTCGCGACTTAATCTCAATGGGGGCAATCTCCTGCCTAAAGATGCCCTTCTCCGTGGCTGCCGCCGCCCGCATATGCGAATGGTAAGCCACCTCATCCACATCTGCGCGCGTGACACCATACTCCGCCGCCAGCCGTTCCGTTTCATCACCCATCCCCGCCTGCTCCAGCGGGTCTGTCAGCCCATCATACTCCAGCACATCCGTCAACAGCTCTGGATTGCCCAGCATAAATTTGTAGCCCCAGCGGGCGCGATGAGAGAGCGTAAACCCGGCCTGCGACATCGACTCCATGCCGCCAGCCAGGACAAGCTCTGCATCGCCGCCGCGAACCAGCATGGCCGCATTCATCAACGCCATCATGCCCGACGAACAGACCATGTCCAGTGCGTAGCCATCCACGCTTTGGGGGATGCCCGCCTTTACGGCCGCCTGCCGGGGCAAAAGTTGCCCGTGCCCGGCACGCAGAACATTGCCAAAAATATACAAATCCAGCGCATCCGGCGGCACATTGGCTTTTTCCAGAACGGCTTTCATCACGTGTGCCCCTAAATCGGTGGGGTGAAAATCTTTCAGTGCGCCACCAAATCTGCCAATGGGTGTGCGCGCGGTCGCCACAATATATGCGTCTGTCATGACATTCCTCCAGTTCGTTTGTGGGTTTAGCCGCCGGTACTTTTTTGCTGTGGTGTGGGCAAAACGGCCAGCGACTTGTGGGAGTTATTTGTGCGCTCTATTTTACGCCAAATTACAAGACTGTCCCGCCATCCACTGCCAGAACGTGCCCGTTGACATAAGAGGCTTCGTCGGAGGCCAGCCATAGGTAAGCGTTGGCAATGTCGATGGGTTCGCCCATGCGGTTGGAGGCAATACGTTCCAGTAATTTTTCTATCACTTTTTCGGGGATGGCTTCTGTCATACGGGTTTTGATGAAACCGGGGGCGACGGCATTGACGCGGATGCCTTTACGGCCGAGTTCGCGTGCCCAAACTTTTGTCATGCCCACTACACCAGCTTTGGTGGCGACGTAATTGGTCTGGCCAAAGTTGCCATTGGCGGCCACAACGGACGAGGCGTTGAGAATGACGCCGCTGCCTTGTTCTATCATGTGGTTGACAACAGCCCGGGTGCAGTTGAATACGCCTTTAAGATTGACATCAATGACCTGGTCGAACGCTTCTTCGGTCATTTTGCGCAGTTGGGCGTCGCGGGTGATGCCGGCGTTGTTGACAAGGATGTCGATACGGCCGTATCTGGTCAGCGCAGTTTGTACCATTTGCTCAACAGATTGCCGGTCTACGACATTGACCTGGACGGCTGCTGCCTGTCCGCCTGCCTGCTCAATTTCTGCTGCCACCTGCTCTGCTTCTTGCAAATCAATATCGGCCACAACGACGGCCGCTCCTTCTTCTGCAAAGCGCAGGGCAGTTGCCCGGCCAATCCCCCGGCCCGCACCGGTAATGATGGCAATTTTCTTTTCTAGTCGCATGATGTTCTCCTGTAATAGTTAAGATTGATGATTGATGAGTAAACTTGAAAGCAGGTTTGCGGGTGGCAGGTTTGCTACTTACCACCTGCCCCATCTTCATTTTTTACAATATCCCAAACAGGTTGCAGGGCAGTTACGGCTCTTGTGTAGGTGAAGAAGATTTTGTTTTACGTTTCCATATCGTGTCAGCAACTGTACAGGTGATGCCAAAAATTAACCGCAAAGCGCGCAAAGGACACAAAGAATTAAGGAAAAATTCGTTCTTTCTTCTATTTGCTGTCCTGCTCCCCGCCTAAAACAAATCCAGACTCGAATAGTTACTCACGTCAATTCTTAACTGCTCCGAAAAAAGCCACCAATTACACGAATCTCACGAATTTTCTCTGGTGTTTCTTGGCGCTCTTTGCGTGCTTTGCGGTTTTTTCGGCAGAC
>CAZRIB010000568.1:0-2476 GCA_964600035.1 uncultured Ardenticatenaceae bacterium
CCGTGTTTATCAGTGTGAATCCGTGTCCTGTAAAAATGAATAAATTTAGTTAACAGTGCACTTGTTTCCTTTCATCATCAATCTTTATGCATTAATCTTTTCTTTTAGCCAGGCAGCAATGTCGTCCATTGATACCAATGTTTGCTCGCCGCCAGCCATCGGGCGAACGGCCACCTGATTGTTTTCTAACTCGCTCTCTCCCAGGATGAGGGCATATTCTATGTGGCGCTTGTTTGCTTCGCGCATTTGGCTTTTCATGCTGCGGCGATTGCGGGCAAAGGCCAGCCAGGTGCCAATGCCTGCTTCTCGTAATTGGTAGGTGAGGCGAACGGCCGTTTTCTTTGTTTCCCCGCCAAAATGAACCACCATTACAGGAGCCGCCACCTTATCCGCTTGAGGCGGCTTCACACCGGCCTCCTTCAAGGCCAAAATAATGCGCTCAATGCCACTGCCAAAACCTACTCCGGGCGTTGACGGGCCGCCAATTTGTTCAGCAAGGCCATCATAACGGCCGCCACCACAAACAGCCGCCTGAGCACCAATACCCTCAGCCCACACCTCAAACACCGTCTTGGTATAGTAGTCAATGCCGCGCACCAGCCGGAAATTAATGGTATAAGCCTGACCCAAATCGTCCAGCAGGCCGCGCAGCTCGGCAAAATGGTCAGCACAATCTTCACACAAATGGTCGGCAATGTGAGGCGCATTGGCCAATAACGCGTCCATGCCGGGTTCTTTACTGTCCAACACGCGCAGGGCATTTTTTTGCAGCCGCTCTTTGTCAATAGGGGCCAGCCGATCTTCATGTTCCCGCAGGTAGGCTTTTAACTTTTCCAGGTAGGGTGGTTTGCACACAGGGCAGCCTGTGCTGTTTAGCTGGAACGACAGCCCCTTGTAACCCAATGTGCGGTACAGCGTCATGGCCAGCATCATCACTTCCAGGTCTGCGGCGGGGTCTGTTTCGCCTAAAATTTCAACGTTAAACTGGCTGTGCTGCCGGTAGCGGCCAGCCTGGGGACGTTCGCGCCGGAAGATTGGCCCGGTCATGAATAGTTTAACGGGCTGGGGTTGGTTGAACATGCCGTTTTCAATGTAGGCACGTACCACACCGGCGGTAAATTCCGGGCGCAGGGTAATGCTTTCGCCATCTGGCTCTTCTAACGTGTACATTTCTTTTTGCACAAATACGTCTGACGCTGTGCCCATGCCGCGTGAGAAGAGGTCTGTTTGTTCAATGATGGGCAGGTCGATGCGCTGAAAACCAAACCGGCGGGCAATGGTAACGGCCGTTTCCTCAATCCAGTCCCAATAAAGCCGATCTTCAGGAAGCACATCCTGCATTCCTTTTAATCGTTGTATCGCAGCCAACATAGCCTCCAATAGTGAACTATTTAATGGATGAATAATTCATGATTGAGGGTTAAAGCAAATCTCACCCACTTTAATCTTCAATCTTTACGCATAAATCTTTTCTTTTAGCCACGTTATTATAACGGTTACTGGGCGTAAAGAAAGTTAACACAAAGCAACTATTCAGGTCTGAGTTTGTTTTAGGCAGAGAACAGGACAACGAATTGAAGAAGGAACGAATTTTTCTTAATTCTTTGCGTCCTTTGTGTGCTTTGCAGTTGGTTTTTGGTATGACTTGTACAGTTACAACACAAAAATGAAATTTCTAATTTGCAGCAGGGCATTTCAATGCCTGACAATGCTTTTACCCTAAACGCTGTGAACAAGCCCCACGAACACCACAACCGGCACATCGCCGCCAATCTTCATGATCGCGGTCAACATCGCTGGCATACAAATCTTGCCGCATCTCTGCCAGCAGGTCTAGCAGTTCCTCTTCCAACTCGTCTGAATAATCAATGGCAAACGCTTGATCGTTGTACTGAATGATGCCATAAGGGGGTCGTATGCCGTAGGTCTCCGTTACCAGGGTGCAATATGCGGCTAATTGCATGACATGGCTCTCCCAGGGTTCGGCAGGGGCATTGCCCGATTTCACTTCAACAGGAATGATGGTTCCGTCTTGCTGTTCTACCAAATAGTCGGGTTTGCCTGTTAAGTGTAAGGTGGCAGAAAACAGTGGCTGGTCGTTGGCAAACCACGCTTCAGTATCGTTGTAGATAACACTGCCTGTGGGCAGGCCGGTTTGCTGCCTGAGGGAGGTCGCCCACAACCAAAATACGGCCGCTAACAGCGTAAATACCAGAATTAACAGCCACCCGTTCATGATGATGACTTAAAAGCCTCCTAACAGTTGGTAAACGGCCGTTGCCACCACCAAAAATATAAACGCATACGCCAACCGCCGCATCCACACAGACAGCGCCACGCGACGGCCGTGTTTTTGGTGATGTACCGTTCCCTGCCGAAGCTGCCGCACATTGGCCGAAGGCACTTGCCTCTTTCGCCGCAAATACCACGCCCGACGGCAGTATATATATTCACCGATTTCGCTTGCTCGAATCCA
>CAZRIB010000569.1:0-2470 GCA_964600035.1 uncultured Ardenticatenaceae bacterium
GAGTCTGTGTTGAGCGGTGCCAGGCGGCAAGTGGCAATGCCTTCCTGGGCGGCTTCCTGGTAGAGAGGTGAAACGCTCAAGACTTCATTAAACAATGGGACGGCTTTGTCGCATTCATCGAGTGAGTTGCGAATGTAGGCACTGGCAAGGAAGTAGAAGAAGCGGGCGTTGAGGTCTGTGGCGTCGCCGTAGAGGTTAACGGCCGTTTCCAGACTTTCTATAGCCTTCGGGTAATTGTTTTGCTGGTAATAGGCTTCACCCAACCGCCCCCAGGCTCTGGCCAGGTTCGGGTCTGCTTCCACTGCTTGCAAAGCATACTCTTCTGCTGTGGGGTACTGTCCCAACTGAATGTACATATAAGCCAGCCCATCCAGGGCGACAGCATTATTGGGATCGATGGCTGTTGCATCCTCAAAGGTGAGAATTGCTTCGGGGACGTTCCCAGTACCAAAGAAGTTATAGGCCAGGCCAATGTACAAATCTATGTTTGTGGGATCGGCTTGAATGCCTATCTGGTATTCTTGCCGGGCTTCGGTGTAAAAGCCCAGGTAAGTGAAAACGGTTGCCAGGTAGTAATGGGCAATGGGGTTGTCTGGTTCCAGAAAGACAGCATAGTCGGCCATTTCCTGGGCGCGTTCATAAAAGCGGGCATCACCGGGCAAAACCAGACCGGCCGCCATGTAGGCGTAGGCAGTGGCATTTTCCGGGTTGATGTCAACAGCTTTTTCGGCAGCTCGAACGGCTTCGGCGTATTGCAGGGATGCGCCGGTGGGGTCGCCTAATGAGTCCAGACGGTCGCCATTGGCAATGTAAGCTTTGGCAACGGCCGTCCACACAGCATCATCATCTGGCGCCAACACAACCGCTTGTTCACCAATTTCCAAAGCCCGTTCAGGGTTATCAATTTCCACCAACAAATTAATCAAGCGAATGTAAATTTCCGGCTTGGTAGCATCCAGTTCCAATGCTTTTTCATAATAGCCTACTGCTTCCTCAAAATCTCCATCCCGTTCAGCCAGGTCGGCCAACACCGCATACTCCGTCGCCGAACGTGTTGGTTCCGGCGTCGGTGTGGGAATAATCACATCCCGTACCTCATCGGCATTTTGAATGACAAACGTGCTGAATCCAATGCCTAACAGCACAAGAATGACCAACAGACAAGATGGCCCCCGCCGGGGGTGTTTGGGTGGTTTTCGCTCAATAACCATAAAAAAGCCCTATTCCTCAACATGGGAATAAAAATGCCGACGATGCTGTCGGCATTTACGGCGGGAATGCTACCATTGGGCAGGCAGGGCGTCAAGAACGGCCGTTCCCGATAAGCATTTAATGATTAATGGATTAATGGATTAATGGCTAAAGCAATGACAATAAGATTGAAGGACACGGCTCCCTGCTCCCCTATTTTGTTCCCCTTTTTCGTTTATGCTGCCAGCGCCACCAAAGTCCAACCGGGTAGCCGAGCATTTTCGCCACATCCCCCACAAAGCGAATGATGGGAATGAGCGCAAAAGCACGCACTCGGGCAGGCGGTCGCCAGTCATACGTATTTTGCCAGAGGCGTTCAGCCGGACGACGGCTGTAAGCCCCGATACCGGCAAAAAGCGCCACCCACCCATACCACTTTTCTCGCCAAATCCAGCGCAAAATAAGAGGCAGTCCCACCAAATAGGTTATATAGCGGATGGCGTGCCGTTTTGGCCACAAGTTGGCTTTGCCATCTCCCCGTGCATAAAGATAGTACTGCTTAAAAAAGGCGCGCAAACTGCCTCTGGGGCGGAAATAAGCAACGGCCGTATCCACCAGTGGAAACGCGCCATACTTTTCCTTCAGTGCCATATCAAACACCAAATCTTCACTGTAATCCAGCCACTCCGGGTAACCACCTACAGCCTCCCAGGCCTCCTTCAAAAAGGCAACAGATCGGCTGGACGGCAAAAAAGTTTCTGGACGTACATCACGGCGGGCAGGCAGCACAGTTGACCCCATGACGACTTCAAAGTCGGTGTATGGATCTGGTTCAAACCAGCCGCTGACAACGGCCGTTTCCCCGCGTTCAATCGGCGCAACCAAATCTTCCAGCCAATACGGCCCCAACACCACCCCCGCATCCGTCGCGGCAATAATTTCACCCGCTGCCGCCCGTATGGCCGCATTACGCCCCTGGCTAATGTTTGCCCCCGGCAGCACAAACACATTAATCGGCAGCCATGTTTTGTATTCGTTAATTACCTCTAATGTATTATCGGTAGAACCGCCATCACAGATGACTATTTCATCGGGCAGGCGGCTTTGCTGAATGAGGCTGTCCAGCAGCGGCCGTATCGCCTCTCCCTCATTTTTGACTGTCATAATGACAGACACAGACATATTTTTCATAAAGATAAGCTCGCTTTGTCCTTGGCTACAACATTAAAACCCCAATCATCGGGCAAGGTTACACCCCGCGCCCATTATATCGTCACCA
>CAZRIB010000570.1:0-2467 GCA_964600035.1 uncultured Ardenticatenaceae bacterium
CAAAAAGTGACTGCTCGGAAATAATCAATCGCAAATCGTGTTTTATTCATAACGCAGCGCATCTATCGGATTCAAAGCGGAAGCTCTTGCCGCGGGATAAACGCCGAACAACAGCCCTACCGCGCCAGAAATGCCAATCGCCAGCACAACGGCTTGCCAATCCACTGTTGCCTGAAGCTGCTCGCTAAAGTTGGCAATGACGACTGCGCCCAATACGCCCAACAGCAGCCCAATGATGCCGCCCGTAACGGCCAGCACAACGGCTTCCACTAAAAACTGCCACAAAATGTCCCTGCGTTTTGCACCAATTGCCTTGCGCAAGCCGATTTCGCGGGTGCGCTCTGTGACACTGACCAGCATGATATTCATAATGCCAATGCCACCCACTAATAGTGAGATTCCGGCAATCACGGCTAAAAATGTGGTTAATACGCCTGTAATCTGGCTAAATGCGCTTACCAATTCATCCTGGCTTAGCACCGAAAAGTCGTCTTCATCTTCAAAGGTGATGTTATGGGTCTCGCGCAGCACCAGTTGGATTTGGCCAATTGCTTGCTCTTGCAGGTTTTCATCCAATACCTGGGCATACAAAAAGTCAACACGCAGTTTGCCATCTGGCCGACGAGCAGGAAACAGCCGCTTTTGGGCGGTGGAAATGGGTATAAGTATCAAGTCGTCCTGGTCGTTAAAACCGGAACCGCCCTTTTCTTCCATCACGCCAATAATGCGAAAGGCGACGTTGTTGATGCGAATCGTTTCGCCTATCGGGATGTCGCCGTCCGGGAATAGTTCTTCGTATACTGTTTGGCCGATAACGGCTACCCGGCTGCCGGTAATGACATCTTGTTGATTGAAGAAGCTGCCAGATACGGGGTGAAAGTTGCGGATTTCGGGATATTCGACTGTTGTGCCGGTAATGGTTGTGCGTGTCTCTTCCCGTCCGCGTGTGGCAATGGCGGGACGGCCGTATTCCGGTACAACCAAACTCACCGCCGGCACACGCAGCGGGTCAGACAGCGCTTCATAATCGGCCATTGTCAAGCCGCTGCCGCCAGCCCGGCGCGGCCCCTGATCTTCTGGCCCCAAACCGCCGGGGAAAATGAAAAGTAGGTTATTGCCAAGCCCTTCAAATTCGCCGACAACAAATTGTTCAACGCCGCGCCCAACGCTAACCAGGGAAATAACGGCCGCAACGCCAATAATAATGCCCAGCATCGTTAACAGTGAGCGCAGCTTATTCACCAGCAGGCCGCTTAAGGCCAGTTTCAAATTCTCTACAAGGTTCATAATTCGTGCAGCATGGAATCAGACGGCCGTACCGATTCACCCGCAATAAGCGGTTGTTCAATACGTTCATCATTTACCAACAAGCCATCAGCCAGCGTCAGTACCCGGTTCGTGTGCCGCGCAATCCAGGGATCGTGTGTTACAAAGACAATCGTAATGCCTTTTTCACGGTTAAGCTGCTGGAAAATCTGCATCACCTCAGTACCAGACTTGCTATCCAGGTTACCTGTTGGCTCATCTGCCAAAATGATGGCCGGGTTATTAACCAAAGCCCTGGCAATAGCCACACGCTGCTGCTGACCACCAGAAAGTTCGCTGGGCTTATGGTCAATACGGTCGCCCAGCCCAACCATCTCCAGCGCTTTTACGGCCAATTCCCGCCGGTTTCGCTTCCCGGCATAAATCAGGGGCAGTTCTACCTGCTGCACGGCCGAAGTTCGTGACAACAAATTGAAATTTTGAAAAACGAACCCGATTTTACGGTTACGTACTTCTGCCAGTTGGTCGTCAGTCATGTGGCTCACATCTTCCCCGTCCAGCAGGTATGTGCCGCTGGTTGGCTGGTCTAATGCGCCCAACATATTCATCATGGTGGACTTACCAGAACCCGACGGCCCCATGATGGAAACAAAATCGCCTTCGTAAATGTCGGCGGAGATACCACGCAGAGCGTGAACTTGATGTTCGCCCATCTGGTAAATCTTTTTCAGGTCGCGTACGGTAATGACGGCTTTACGGCCGTTACCATTTTCACTCATCATCCACCCCGCCTAATTACCAAAGAAATTCAACGTTTCGCGCTCATTCGTCACCACAACCACGTCGCCTTCCTGCAAGCCACTCACAACCTCACTAAACTGCTCGTTGCGCAAGCCCGTTTCCACCACAACTTCCGTCACAGAACCATCCGCCTGCTGCACATTCACAAACGCCTCACCCGTTTCCCGGTTCAGCCGAATCGCCCAATTGGGCACATACAGCACACCATCCACCTCTTCAACAACAACAGCAGCATTGGCACTCATACCCGGGCGCAAATTGAGCGATTCATCTGCGGTAATATTCACCGTCACCAAATACGTCACCACACCAGACGTATTCGCAGACGTTGGCGCAACTTCAGACACAACACCCGGCACAACGACATCCGGCAGCGCATCCAGTGTCACCTCTACCGTCT
>CAZRIB010000571.1:0-2467 GCA_964600035.1 uncultured Ardenticatenaceae bacterium
AACGAATTAAAGAAGAAACGAATTTTTCTTAATTCTTTGCGTTCTTTGCGCGCTTCGCGGTTAATTTTTGGTATGACCTGTATAGTTGCTTTTTCCGAACTTTCCAACACGTACAAAGGCAATCATGATGACTGACGCATACCACACACCAGCTTTTAATTTGAAAGCGGTTGTTCAAGAAACTGGATTAAAACCCGATACGCTGCGTGCCTGGGAGCGCCGTTACAACCTGCCACAGCCAGGACGAACGGAGGGCGGCCATCGTCTTTATTCACAATTTGACATTGATTTGTTGAAATGGCTGGTTGCCCGGCAAGAAGAAGGTTTGAGTATTAGCCGGGCTGTCAAATTGTGGCGGCAAATGGAGGCGGAAGGACAGAATCCATTAACGGTGATGGAACTGTCTGGCAGTGGGGGGGCAACGGCCGTAAACCCCTTCCAGGGCGAAACCCTCACCCAACTTCGCAGTAAATGGGTAGAAGCCTGCCTCGCTTTTGATGAAGTCAGCGCGCGCCAAATATCATCCCAGGCGTTTGCCACCATGCCCATAGAAACCGTGTGCTACGAATTGTTACAAAAAGGGCTGTCAGAAATTGGCACGGGCTGGTACGAAGGACGGGTATCCGTACAACAGGAGCATTTTGCCTCCGCCATTGCCATCCGGCAGATAGAAGCCCTCATCGTCACAGCGCCAGACCCTACCAGAAACGGCCGTATCCTCATCGCCTGCCCTCCCGACGAACTGCACACCTTCAGCTCCCTGTTGATGACACTTTTTCTCAGACGGCAGGGTTGGCGTGTGGTTTACCTCGGTGCAGATGTGCCGCTCGATCAACTGGAAACGGCCGTAGACACCATTCGCCCCCAACTTGCCATCATGAACGCCCAAACCCTGCCCGCCGCCGCCAACCTGGCAGATGCCGCTCCACTCCTTCAGGCAGAACAAATTACATTTTCCTTTGGCGGGGCAGCTTTTGTCCACATTCCCGCACTCATTCAAAAAATACCCGGCCATTACCTGGGCAACACCCTCCCCATCTCCATCCAAAACGTGCCCCGGCTTCTCACCAACCCGCCTGCACTGCCGCCCATCCCCAAACCATCACCAGCCTATACGGCCGCATTTGCCCAATTTACCCAAATTCAGCGAGACATTGTTAACCCCTTGCTCCAACAGGGAAAAGCCATCGGCATACCAGAAACTTACCTGCACACAGCCATTATTTACCTGAACAAAAACCTGCACGCCGCACTAAAACTGGGAGACATCAACCTGCTGACCCCCGAAATCCAATGGCTGAGCGGCCTCATTACAAATCGGCCGGCAGCCCACGATTTAACTGAACAAATTCCCCAATTTCTGGCTGCCTACAAACGTGTTGTCGAAAACGCCATGCAAGCAAACAGCACCATCATAACCGAGTGGATAGACCGGGTATTAACCAACGAGGAAGAGACGACAGGGCAATAACCAATACCAGCCCCCCAATCTCTATGGATAAACTTTTACCACCACAAAGGATGAAGTAATGCGCGTGATTATTACTGGCGGAACAGGCCTAATTGGACTCCCCCTTTCTACAAAACTGGCTGCTGCCGGTTACGAAGTCATTGTCCTCAGCAGGAATCCAAACAAACACACCCTGCCCGAAGGCATACAAGCTGTTAAATGGGATGGTAAAACGGCCGAAAATTGGGGACACCTTGCCGACGGCGCGAAAGCCATCATCAATCTGGCTGGCGAAAACATCTCCGGCAGCGGTTTTATCCCCAGCCGGTGGACACCAGAGCGCAAAGAACGCATCCGCCAAAGCCGCCTTTTGGCCGGGCAAGCTGTTACCCAGGCTGTGGCGCAGGCTGCCCGCAAACCGGAAGTCGTGCTGCAAGCATCTGGTATTGACTATTACCCTGCCGGTGAAGAGCTGCAAACGGAAGATTCACCGCCCGGAGATTCTTTTTTGGCCGAAGTTGTAACCCGGTATTGGGAACCAGCAACGGCCGAAGTGGAGAAAATGGGGGTGCGGCGGGTCATCATGCGCACGGGCATCGTCCTGGCCAAAGAAGGCGGCGCACTGCCCATTACCGTACTGCCCTTCAAACTATTTGCAGGCGGCCCCTTGGGCGACGGCACACAATGGTGGTCATGGATTCACATTGTTGATGTGGTTCGGGCTATCCAATTTTTAATGGAAAACGAAGCTGCCGCTGGCCCGGTTAACCTGGTTTCACCCCATCCATTGACCAACAAAGCCTTTGCGGCCACCATTGGTCAGGTTCTGAACCGGCCAGCCTTTGTTCCCGCCCCCGCCTTTGCCTTAAAACTGGGTTTAGGTGAAATATCTACCATTGTGCTAGACGGCCGTCGCGTAAGCTGCCAAAAACTGCTCGACCTGGGCTTTACCTTTCTCTTTCCAGATGCCCGGTCTGCGTTGGCAGATTTGCTTGACTAATGGAGAATGGTGATCAA
>CAZRIB010000572.1:0-2463 GCA_964600035.1 uncultured Ardenticatenaceae bacterium
GCCGCTGATTTGCACCACACAACGGATAATGTGATGGCGATTGCCAACCATTTTTTGGATACCCGTGAATGGGACTTTTTTATGATGGTGTTCAGCGGCACGGATCAGGTCGGCCATTATTTTTTCCGTGATTTGGTGGAAAATGGTTCTTATGCTGATGTGATGTTGAATTGTTACAGTTATGTGGATAAGGCGGTTGGCCGGTTGATGGCGCGTGCAGATGATGAGACGCTGTTTTTGGTGATGTCTGATCATGGCATGACGCATTTTCGGGATTATTTTTGCCTGAATTTGTGGCTGGCAGAGAATGGGTATTTGGTGTTCAAACGGCCGTTTCTCCGACAACTCAAGCGCATGGGCATCAACTTGATGAACAAAACCGGCCTGATGAATGCTTTGCTGAACATGGTCGATTTGCGTAAGTTGAGCAAAGGGTCAGTTTCCAGCGCACTGCAATTTACCGACGTGGACTTTAGCAAAACCAAAGCCTTTGCCTATGGCTTTGGCAGCATTCGCCTGAATGTAAAGGGGCGGGAGGCCAATGGCGTCATTGATCCGTCTGCGTATGAACAGGTGCGCGATGAAATAATCGGCCGTTTGCAAGCCGTTAAAGATAAGCAAACAGGCTTGCCTATTGCAGAGCGTGTTTACCGGCGAGAGGAAATTTATTCCGGGCCATTTGTGGAAAATGCACCGGATATTGTGGTGGAGTCCGACCGTTTTTGGCCGAATGGTCTGGCCGGTGTGGGGCCGTTTTCCAATTTGTATGCTTCCACATTGGAAAAATCGCCTATCATCAACGGAATGCACACACCGTATGGCATCTTTTTGGCGAAAGGGGCACATATCCGGCCGAATTTTGCATTGGAAGGGGCAAAAATTATTGACCTGGCCCCGACGATTTTGCATGCGCTGGGGCTGCCTATTCCCGAAGATATGGATGGCGTGCTGCTAACGGAGATGTTTGAGCCGGACTTTTTGGCTGCCCGCCAGCCTGTTTATACTGAAGGGACGGGTGTGGTGCATTCGGAGCAGTATGTGTGGGCTGACGGAGAAGAGGAAGCGTTGTTGGAACGCCTGCAAGATTTGGGTTATTTGGCGTAGTTATTTTTAACAATGATATCAGGTGGGCCTGCATGGCAACCCATCCATGCAGGTTTCTTTTTGTTAATTGATTGGAGGGTTAGAAGATGGCACGTATTGGCTTTGACGGCCGTTTCGTGAACGACCAATATCACGGCATTGGGCGCATGGCTTATGACCTTATTGACCAAATGAGCCAGCACCACCCGGAAACCACGTTTGTCGTGTTGTATGATCCATCACTGAAAAATACCCGCTTCGACATGCAAAAAATTTTGTCGCGCCCAAATGTGGAGCCGGTGGTGACAGACATTAAATTTTTTTCCATGAAGGAGCAGTTTTTGCTGCCGGGCATAATGGGGCTAAAGAAAATTGATGTTTGGTATTCGCCTTTTTTCCTGTTTCCGGTGGGCATGCCGTGTAAATCCGTCATTACAGTTTGTGATTTGGTTTTTGACCGGATGCCCTTTTATTTGCCGTCAAAGCGGGAGTTTTGGGTGTATAAGCTGTTTATGTGGCTGGGAACGCGGCGGGCCAAAAAGATTGTGGTTATTTCTGAGGCAACGGCCGTTGACCTGCAAAAATTTTACAAAGTACCCAAAAACAAAATCAAAGTAATGTATCTGGGCGGCGATCCCCACTACAAACCAGTGAAAGACCCCCAGAGACAGGCAGAAGTGCGCCAAAAATATAACCTGCCAGAACGCTTTGTTTTAACAGTGGGAACAAGACGGCCACACAAAAACGTAACCAGACTGGTGGAAGCATTTGCCCAAGTTGCCGCCGAAGAGGATGTCGATTTGGTACTGACCGGCCCGTTTGACAAGCGGTTCAAGGACGAACCAATGGCAAAGGCCGAAGAACTAAATTTGTTAGAGCGCATTGTGACACCCGGCTACGTGGCAGAAGAAGATTTGCCGGTTATCTACTCCATGGCGGAGGTATTTGTCTTTCCTTCTTTAATTGAGGGGTTTGGTTTGACACTGCTGGAAGCAATGGCCTGTGGTGTGCCGGTTGTTACGTCCAACATTTCATCAATGCCGGAGGTGGTGGGGGATGCGGCCGTAAAAATTGACCCATACAACGTTGCAGAAATGGCCGACGCAATTTTAACATTGCTGCGCAACCCGGCAGAGCGAACAAGGTACTGCCAATTGGGGTTGGCGCGAGAGGCCAATTTTACCTGGGAGGCTTCGGCAAAGCGTGCCTGGGAAATTATTCAGGATGCACTGTAATTGCCCAGGGAGTAGGGAAGCAGCATTACGCAAGGAAACAAAAAAGGTTCTCTGGCTGCTTTCTGGGGTGAATTCCTGTTGAAACAGGCTGCCCAATAACCAATATAACTTGACAACTTTCTGATGTTGGCTATTAATAAGATTA
>CAZRIB010000573.1:0-2457 GCA_964600035.1 uncultured Ardenticatenaceae bacterium
ATATCCCCCCTTCTGCCTATTGGCCTGCATAACCACTATTGCTACTGTAACACAAGTTGAAGGTTGAAGATTAATGATTAATGATTGATGATTGATGATTAATAAATTAAAGATTAAACGCTTGCTGCTCCTGTCCTTTTTATGTTTACCGGCCGTCCTGGCCCATGCCCAGGAATCGCCCCCGCTGCGCATCACAGAACTGTTTTACAACACCCCCGGCAATGACGCACAGGAAGAATGGATAGAAATTGCGAATCTGGGCACGGCCGTTTACGACTTATCATCCATCAGTATTGGCGACGAGGAAAAAGCCGGCGGCGGTGAAGGCATGGCCCGTTTTCCCGCCAATGCCGAAATAGCCCCCGGACAAGTGATTGTGGTGGCACAAACGGCCGTTTCCTTTTACACCCGCTACGGCTTCTACCCCGACTACGAACTAAACGACAGCACACCCGACATCCCCAACATGCGCACCCAGCCCCTTTGGGCAAGCGGTTCAATCGCCCTGGCAAACGACGGCGACGAGCTGCTGCTGCTGGACGGTCTGGCCGTGATTGACGCCCTAAGCTATGGCGACAGCACGGCCGTATTCACCCCGGCCATCAGCAGCGTATTCAGCGGACAATCCCTGGCCCGTATCCCCGCCAACTGCGACAGCGACACAGCCGCCGACTGGCAGCCCCAAACCACGCCCACGCCCGGCACAATCACACTGGAAGGAGAATGCGCCACCCCTCTCCAGCCAGAAACGGCCGAAACCCTGCCCCCCATCGGCAGCATTCAGGGACACCATGACACCGGTGCAGCCGTCAACCAGATGGTCACCTTTCGCGGCGTTGTTACGGCCGTTACCGCCGACCGCAACACAAACGGCATCACCTTCTACACCTTCTTTGTCCAAGACCTACCCGGTTTTGAAGACGGCGATCCCGCCACCTCCGATGCCATCCCCGTTTTTACCGGAACCACATTCCCGTCCGTTGCCATTGGCGACCAGGTACGCATTACCGGCCAGGTCACTGAGTTTTTCGGTTTGACCGAAATTGACAACGATGATTTGCAGATTCAACTGGAAGCGGCCAATAAGCCCCTGCCAGACCCCATCCCTTTGCAAATTCCCGCCTCGCCGGAGGAACGGCTGGCCTATCTTGAATCGCTGGAAGGAATGCGGGTTACTTTGGCCGGAGCAGAAGTGATTGGCCCCACGTACAGCGGCTGCGGCTTTGCTGTTTGGGCAGGCAGCGGCACAGGGATACGGCCGTTCCGCCAACAGGCCACAGACGACCCCGGCGCAGTTCTGTCTATCCAGCACCAAACCGATGCCGACTGCGGCAGCTTTCCCCACGTAAAAACAGGGGACACCACCGGCCCCTTGACCGGCGTGCTCACCTTCACCTTCGACCAGTACCGTCTGGTCACCCCGGCAGAAGCGGCCATCGCCATTACCCCGGCCAGCCTGCCCCCCATTCCCCAACCGCCCAAACCTGCCAGCGACCAATTTAGCGCGGCCACGTTCAACCTGGAAAATTATTTTGACACGGTAGACGACACGGGCACGCCTGCTGAACCGAAACCATCCCCGGAGGAGCTGGCTGTTAAACAAACCAAGCTGGCCTATACCATCGGCCAAATTTTGGGCTGTCCCACTCTGTTGGCCGTGCAGGAAGTGGAAAATGGTGCGCTGCTGGCCGATTTGGCCGATTTGGCCGCGCCAATGTGTGGCTTTACGTACCACGTTGTTCACCAGGAAAGCCCGGATGCGCGCGGCATTGATGTGGCGCTTTTGGTCAATCCTCAGCAGGTTGTGGTGGATACGGCCGTTCTCCAGCAAGGCTGCACACCCATTGATACCGGCATTAACGACCCACGCGCCAACTGCCCGCCCGGCCAACACCCTTTGTTTTCGCGCCCGCCGCTGCAAGTAACAGTTACTGTTCAAGGCAGCCCGGTCACCGTCATCGTTGTGCATTTTAAGTCCAAGCGCGGCGGCGAAGCTGAAACAGCCCCGCGCCGGGTGGCACAGGCGGCACACGTACGTGCGCTGGTGGCGGAGATGGTGGCGGCAAATCCAGAAACGGCCGTTATCGTGCTGGGCGACTTTAACGACTACAACCAATCACCCCCACTGCAAACGCTTACCCAGGACGGCTTGCTGACCAATTTACTCAGTCAACTGCCGGAGGAAACCCGTTACAGTTTTAACTTTGGCGGGGTTCGCCAGCTTATTGACGGCATTTTGGTTTCGCCAACACTGCAATCGTGGGTAACGGCCGTTGCCATCCAACACACCAATGCAGACTATCCTGACCTGTGGGGCCGTGACACGGCCGATTACCTGCCCTACAAATCTTCTGACCACGACCCCTCTGTCGCCATATTTTCCTTGCCTGCACAACACACCGCCGCGCCGCCAACAGAAACGGCCGTAACCCCTCCCCAACCACCACGCCCAAACCC
>CAZRIB010000574.1:0-2452 GCA_964600035.1 uncultured Ardenticatenaceae bacterium
TACTGAAAACTGCTTACTGAATACTGCTAACTGCCACATAACCGGATACCAATATGAATGATTCCAAATTAATACAAGAAAAAGTTACCCAGGCCGCTCAAATTTTGGACGAACTGGGCATTGATTTATGGTTGACGCTGGCAAGAGAAACATCCATGAACCCAGACCCCGCAATGGAACTCATTGCCGATTTGGATGTGACCTGGACATCGGCATTTTTAATTAGCCGCAAGCACAAGCCCACCGCCATTGTTGGCTTTTATGATGGTGATAATGTGCGGGCATTGGGTGCGTATGATGTCGTGGCTTATCACGAGGGTATTTCGGAGCCGCTGCGTGAGGCCATTCTTGCCCAAGACCCACAGCGTATTGCCATTAATTTTTCTGAAAATGACGTGGCCGCAGATGGGTTGTCGGTTGGGTTATACCGGCAGCTTTTGGGGTGGCTGGCAGATACGCCTTATGTAAACCGTCTGGAATCGGCAGAAGCGGTTGTTACGGCCGTTCGCGGACGCAAATCCCCGCAAGAAGTCGCCCGTGTCAAGCAGGCCATCGCCACAACAGAGCAGCTATTTGCCGAAGTCACCACATTCGCCAAACCGGGCATGACCCAAAAACAAATTGCCGATTTTGTACACGGCCGTATCGATGAAATGCAGTTAGGTTACGCCTGGCCCAAACCATTCAACCCCATCGTCACCTGCGGCCCCCATTCCGCCGTTGGGCACGCCGCCCCCGGAAACACAGTATTAGAACGCGGCCACACCCTGCATCTTGACCTGGGCGTTAAGCAAAACGGCTACTGTTCCGACTTACAGCGCATGTGGTATGTACTGGCAGAAGGAGAAACGGCCGCACCGCCAGATGTCCAGCGTGCATTCGACGTGGTGTACGGCGCAATCAAGGCCGGAGAAGCCGCCCTAAAACCGGGCGTGCCCGGCTGGCAGGTAGACAAAGCCGCCCGCGATTACATCGTCGCCAATGGTTACCCCGAATACATGCACGCTTTTGGTCATTTACTTGGCCGTGCCGCCCATGACGGCGCAACCGTTTTAGGCCCCCGTTGGGAACGGTACGCTGGCATTTGCGAACTACCCGTTGAAGCCGGCAACATCTTCACACTGGAACTGCATGTTGTAGTGCCCAACCGGGGCATCATGAGTCTGGAAGAGGATGTGCTGGTAACAAATGACGGTGTGGAATATCTCAGCACGCCGCAAACAGCACTGTGGCTGATTTGAGAAAGGGAGACAGGAAATCTCCCACTCTCTCCATTTCCTATGACTGATTTCCAACAAGCATTACGTCAATTTATTTTCCAGCCAGATTTTGTGCAGGCTGTTTTTAAGGGGGCGCAGCGCGGCCAAACAATTCCCTGGCGGCAGGTGACAATTCGCCCGGTGCTGGTGCGTGGCCGCCGCCTTTTGCAAATTTCATGGCTGGATGACAAGCAGGATGTGACAAAAAATTTTGCCGATGATGAAGCCAAAGCAGCGGTGGATGATTTGCTGGCACGGCCGTTTCGCAATTGGCTGGCAGAAGGGACAAACGGCCGTCTACACGTACAAATCACCAAAAAAGGCAAGGCCATCATCCACCGGGAAGCAGCCAAACAAGCAGACTCTCCACCCTCATTGGCCCATAACCGCCAAAAAACACGCTGGATTCCCGGCGACCGCCCGATTCCATTTTTGCAGGCTGTGGGCATTCAAACCCAGGACGGCCGTATTCGGGCATCCATGCAGCGCAAATTCAAGCAAATCAACCAGTTTCTCAAGCTGATTGATGAAAAAATGAACTTTGACGGGTTGGATAAACGGCCGTTTCACGTCATCGACTTTGGCTGCGGCAATGCCTACCTCACCTTTGCCCTGCACTATTACCTGACAGAGCTAAAAGGGCTGACTGTCACCACAGATGGCGTGGATTTGAAAGAAACATTGATGACGCGCCACAACGAAACGGCCGTTTCCCTGGGCTGGCCGCAAGTATGCTTCCACCCCGGAACCATTGCCGCTTTTACCCCCAAACAGCCGCCAGACATGGTTGTGGCCCTTCACGCCTGCGACACAGCCACCGATGAAGCTCTGGCGCAAGCCATCCGGCACGGCAGCCGCTACATTTTTAGTGCGCCATGCTGCCACGCCCATCTCCAGCAGCAGCTCAAGCAAGCCCAATCCCCACCGCCCTTCCCCCCGCTCACCCGGCATGGCATCCTCAAAGAGCGGTTGGGCGACCTGCTAACAGACACTTTTCGCGTGCTCATTTTGCAGATGATGGGCTACCAAACGGATATTGTGGAGTTTGTTTCCCCGGAACACACCGATAAAAATTTACTGATTCGGGCTGTCAAGATGTACGAGCCGGGACATGCCCCCTCTGCTGCGGAGTACAAGGCGCTGCGGGATTTTTGGCAGGTACGGCCGTATCTGGAAACATTGCTGGAAGACGT
>CAZRIB010000575.1:0-2435 GCA_964600035.1 uncultured Ardenticatenaceae bacterium
TACTGAAAAAACCGCGAAGCACGCAAAGAGCGCAAAGAAACGCCAGAGAAAAAAAATTGTGGAATTCGTGCAATTCGTGGTTTTTTTTCGGAGCAGTCATACTTTGTAATTCATAATTTCACGGGAGACACCACGCGCCTGCGATGCACCAGAAAATGAATGAAAACAGGACACATCTCTTATCTGTGTTCATCCATGTTTATCCGTGTCCCACTTTTATAGGAGAGAAATTACTATGGAAGACGTTTTAGCCCGATTGCAGATGGCCCAGGCAGAGTTAGAACCACAGTTCAAGGCATACCGGGTGGCAATGAGTGCATTGAAAACGGCCGTACGCCTGGCCGCTGAAGAAAAGGCGGACGCGCTGCCGATGCAGAAGGCGTTGTTGAAGCTGGAAACGGCCGCTGCCGATGTGGAGAGTGATACGCTGGCTGCGGCCGTGTCTGCTTTTGCCGCCGTCACCCAAACCGCACTGGACAATCTAGCCTTTGAGTTTGCCAAGGATTTGCGTGAAGAATTTGGCAAACGCGGGGTAACCGTTGACGGCCGTCCTCCCACCCTCATCGTTGGCGACCTTACCTTCAATATAGACATCGCTGCCCGCAAAGGCCAATGGCTTTACGGCAAAGAACCGTTGACCCGCCCCATTCCCCTTTCCCTCACCGGCATCCTTAAAGCCTATGACCGCCAGGTGAAGCGGATTGTGAAGCGGGAACTGGACACAAACTTCTTGACCGAGTTACAAACCGCCTGGCAAAACTGCATTGACAAACGGAAGCAGCGGCCGTCTAAAGGGCGTGTCAATCTGGTGGAAGTGTACAGCCAGATGACCCTGAACCGGCAAAGCGCACGTTTTTGGAACCAGCCTTCGCGCAGCACTTTCAAAGATTACGACCGCGTCCTCTTCATCCGCGACCTGGTGCTGGCGCAAGCGCAAGGCGATGTTCCCTTCCGCCTCGGTGCGGCCACCAAAAGCCAGGCGGAACAGGCCAGCCGTTCCATGTGGATTCCGCAAACGGCCGTAGAAGGCCAATACTACAGCGATATTACCTTTGACTAATTATGGACATCTCTCGCCCCCTTGCCCGTCACATCATTGAAACCCTCGGCAGCTTCGGTACACCGCCTACACGCGGCATCCAGCACTTTAACGTAGGCAACAAATCCTTGCTGGACGCGCTGGATGAATTTTACCTCTCTTCCTACCTGCAAGACGGCGGCGCTGCCTACAAAATGGTCATCGGCGACTACGGCAGCGGCAAATCCCACTTCCTCTACTGCTTGCGCGACATAGCCTGGGAACGCAATTTCGCCGTCGCCAAAGTGGACCTCAGTCCCGTCGAAACGCCCTACAACGACCAGAAAAAAGTGTACGAAGCCGTCGCCCGCAACATCATTTGGCACGAAAGCGACGCAGAATTTAGTGACGAAACCGGCCTGACTCGCTTCCTGGAAGGGACATTGACCCGCATCGTTGGCGGCAGTCTCAGCCTGGAAACAGTTGCCAATCCCCTTTATCGTGGACTGGTGGACACATTGGAAGCAACGCCGGTGGACAGCCCCGCCTACCAAACGGCCGTCATCGCCTATTTCGACGCCCTCATCCGTGAAAACGAAGAGCGGCTCGACTCCCTCTCTCGCTGGCTCATGGGCGAACCGACCAGCCCCGACGATACCAAAATCCTGCGCGAAGTCGGCGTTACCGGCAAAATCAACAAACCCAACGCCTTCCGTATGCTGCGCTCTCTTTGCCAGGTCATTCGCGCTCTCAGTTACTCCGGCCTCATCCTGCTGTTTGACGAGGTGGACAGGATGGCCTCTGTGGGCGGCAAGGCGGAGAAACTGGCGACCGATACCCTGCGTGAGGTAATTGATCGCACCCGTGAAGATTTACCCGGCGCGCTGTTTGTTTATGCCGTGCCGCCCCAATTCATCAACGACGTCGTGCCCAAGTACCCGGCCTTGCAGCAGCGCGTACGCGCCCCCGGTCACTTTAGCCGCGCCAACCATTTCAGTCCGCTCATCAGCCTGGACACGCTTGACCTGGACGAGGATGCCCTGATGCTGGCGATTGGCGAAAAGCTGATTCCCATTTATGAGGCCGCCTTTGATGCTCAGTTAGACCACAAGGTGCAGCGGGCAAATGCGGCCATCCTGGCGAATGTGGCGCGGGATACGTTCCTGGACATTAGCCATCGCCGCCTGTTTGTCAAATCGTTTGTGGTGGAACTGTCGCGCCAGCATTATGGCGATGAACACACCATCACGGAGGAGGAGGCGCAGGCAATTTTGCGCGGGCAGATTGATGAGCTTTCCGGCGGGGAGACGCCGCCATATTAAATTATGAAGGATGAAGGAGGAATTATGAATGGAGGCTTTTCATCATTCATAATTTATCCTTCATAATTTCGCTATGATTGGACAACAAGTAGAAC
>CAZRIB010000576.1:0-2432 GCA_964600035.1 uncultured Ardenticatenaceae bacterium
AGTGCGCTAACCATTGTCTCCTCACTTTGTCTGGTTGAGCAGGTGGCAGAGATGCTACGCTGTGCAAACCTGCCACCTGCTTCAACTTGTAACCCATTAATCTTTTACGATTCAGCCCGCAAGGCTGTTTTGAGAATTTTACCTGTCGCTGTCATGGGCAGGCTGTCTCTAATTTCTACGATGCGTGGGTATTTGTAAGCCGCCATTTCCTTCTTGCTCCAGGCAACGATCTCTTCCGGTGTGGCGGATGCGCCGTCTTTTAGCACCACGTATGCCTTGATTTCCTGGCCGTACTGGTCGTCTGGCACGCCGATGACGGCTGCCAAAGAGATGGCGGGATGGGTCATGAGTGTTTCTTCGATTTCACGCGGGTAGACGTTGAAACCGCCGCGAATAATCATGTCTTTGATGCGGTCTACGATGTAGAAGTAGCCGTCTTCGTCCATTTTGGCGACATCGCCTGTATGGAACCAGCCCCCGCGGAATGCTTCGGCTGTCGCTTCCGGGCGGTTGTAGTAGCCTTTCATAACGTTGTGGCCGCGAATGAGGATTTCACCTGTTTCGCCTACGGGCACATCGTTGTCGTCTTTGTCTACGACGCGCATTTCTACACCCCAAACGGGTACGCCAATGGAGCCGGGCTTACGTTCTTTGTCCAGGCGGCCAAAAGAGGCGACGGGCGACGTTTCAGACAGGCCGTATCCTTCCAGCAGAGGGATGCCAAATTTTTCCTCCATGCCTTTGATGACTTCCAGCGGCAGGGACGCGCCGCCGGAAACGCCCAGACGCAAGTTGCGGCTGATTTTTTCGGTGTCGTATTCATCGGCGTTGGGGTAGTTGAGCAGTGCCCAGAACATGGTGGGCACGCCGCAGAAAATGGTAACGTTGTGGTCTTGCAGGGCTTTGAAGGCGTCGCCGGGGTCGAAACGGGCGAGGAAGACGAGGGTGTGCCGGCTGAGGAAACCTGCGTTCATTTGCACAACCTGCCCGAATGAGTGGAAGAGGGGCAGGGTGACGAGCTGGACATCGTCGGTGCGGCTGTTGAATAGT
This sequence comes from uncultured Ardenticatenaceae bacterium, assembly GCA_964600035.1. Taxonomy (GTDB): domain Bacteria; phylum Chloroflexota; class Anaerolineae; order Promineifilales; family Promineifilaceae; genus CAZRIB01. The sequence continues at coordinate 1,051 of CAZRIB010000576.1, forward strand.
TCGCGGACGACGAAGGCGTTCATGATGATGTTGCTGTGGGTTAGTTCTGCGCCTTTTGGCTGGCCGGTTGTGCCGGATGTGTAGAGGATAACGGCCGTATCCAATGCCTCTGTCTGCACGGTTTCAAAAGTTGGGGGCTGGGCTGCCATGAGCTGTCCCATGGTTGCTGCCCCTTCAATGGGAGAGGGGGCTGCGGGATCGGCCGTGACGAGCCAGAAATGTTCACATTCATCTACTTCATTAAATCCGGCCCAGCCTTCTTCACCCATGGGTAGTTGGGGGGTACCCTGGAAGCAAAAATAGGCTTTGGCATTGGAGTCGCGCAGGTGGTAGGCGATTTCGCGCCGTTTCAGGAGGACGTTGAGAGGGACAACGGTTGCGCCTGCTTTAAGAATGCCGTAATAGATAATGGGGAAGTAAGGCAGGTTGGGACAACTGATGGCGACTTTGTCACCTTTGCCAATGCCTGCGGCGGCAAGGCCATTGGCTATTTGGTTGGCTGCCCCGTTGATTTGTGCATAGCTGAACTGCCTGTCGCCAAAAATAACGGCCGTTTTTTGCGGCACTTCTCTGGCACTGTCTTCTAGAACAACGGCTAAATTTAGCATGGAACGGTTCCTCCTTGGGGTGAAATATGAAGTTATAAAAGGGAAAGCCCCGAAAAGTATCCGTAACACCTTTTCGGTTCAGTCAATAATGAGACTTTACTTAATGCTACTCGGTCTTTGGCCTGATGCAAGTAGTTGGCAGAACTTATGGAAGGAATTATGAATTATGAACTGCCGCTTGCCACGTTTTCATTTCACAGTGTTGGGCGTAGGCTCATTCTGTCTCTTTGCCTGTCGCTTCTGCTGTTTCTGGTGTGGCTGGCTGGGGCTGAGTTTGGGAACGGCCGTGCCACCACGACCCCAAAATAACCACCACCACACCCACATTGACCGCCACATCTGCCACATTAAACACCCCGGAACGCAGCGGCGTGGCGATGAAATCCACCACTTCACCCGTTGTCAGGCGATCAATCATGTTTCCCAGTGCGCCCCCAATCATTAGCCCCAACCCCAGGCGTGTTAACCGTTCCGGCGCAGGCAGTAAATGCAGGTACACAAACATGCCCAACACGATGAGGACAGTCAGCCAGCCAACAACTTTGGCGCTGCCCTGAAACATGCCAAAGGCCACCCCCCGATTCATGGTCAAATGAAATGTCAACCAGCGGTCCAGGATAACCATTGGCCCGTCGGCCAATGTGCCGGCCGCCCAGATTTTTGTCCATCTGTCTGCTGCAAGGACAAACAAGATGATTAGATATGCCAGAAAATTATCTCTCTTTTTCAAAAAACGATTTCACCTTTGTCAATAAATTTGGCTGTTCAATGCCT
>CAZRIB010000577.1:0-2427 GCA_964600035.1 uncultured Ardenticatenaceae bacterium
TGGCTTTGCCCAACAGACGACCACAACTTCACCGAAATGCAGCTCTGGCCGCTAAAAACAGACAGCAACAAACTGGGCGCACTCATCGTCGCCTGCGAACCAGCCGAAAACTCACTGGAAGGAGAGCGCTGGGTTCGGCAAAGACAGGAACTGCTGTCCAATTTAAGCGACCAGATTAGCCAGGTTTTGGAGCGAAGTTTGCTGCGCATTGCCTTGCAAGAGGAAGGCTGGGTAAACACAGCCCTGTTACAAGTTGCCGAAGCCGTCAACAGTCTCATTGATCTCAATGACATTCTCAACACGATTGTGCGCCTGGTTCCCATGCTGGTTGGGGTGGAGTCGGCCATTATTCTGGTTTGGGATGATAACGCCGAAACATACCGGGTGGGCAGCAGCTATGGCCTGTCGGAAATGGGGCGCGGGCTGCTGGATTCGCTGAAGTTAGACCCCCAGGAACTGGATTTGTCGCCTTTGGCTGTTTCCGATGATTTGCCGCCGGGAACGGCCGTTTACGCCGTCCGCCAGCCGCTTTGGTTTGAACAAGTCATGGACTCACCAATCACCCACGCCTTCCCCTTAAATGCCGGTGGGCGGCAGGTAGGAACAATGCTGGTAGGCACATCGGACGAAAATCAGTCCATTTCTGGCCGTAGACTGGCTATTTTGAACGGAATTGCCCAGCAAGCAGCAACGGCCGTTGTCAACAGCCACCTTTACGCCGAAGCCGCCGAACGTAACCGGCTAGCCCAGGAACTGGAAGTTGCCCGCGAAATTCAAAGCAGCCTGCTTCCCAAACAAGACCCGGACATTCCCGGCTGTACCGTTGCCAGCTACTGGCAAGCAGCCCGGCAGGTCAGCGGCGACTTTTACGACTTTATGCATCTTGACGACCAGCATTGGGGCATCGTTGTGGCCGATGTGGCCGACAAAGGCATTCCGGCCGCCCTGTTTATGGCACTCAGCCGCACCATTTTGCGTGCCGCCGCCTTTAGCCGCCGTGACCCCGCCGAGACGCTGGTGCGGGTGAACGAAATTATTGACGCCGATGCCCAGTCAGATTTGTTTGTGACCGTCTGCTATGCCATCTGGAACTGGCAAAAAGGGACACTAACCTATGCCAATGGCGGCCACAATCCACCCTTGCTGCTGCGCGAAAATGGCGAATTGAAGCTGCTAAAAGGGAAAGGCATGGCGCTTGGCGTGCTGCCCCAAATCACCATTGAGCCGAACGAGATTCATTTACATCCGGGAGATACCCTGGTTTTCTACACAGATGGGGTGACAGAGGCCATGAATGAGGATTATGATGAGTTTGGCATGGAACGGCTGCGGCTGGCGGCACAATCGGCGGCACAGTTGGATGCGACAGCAGTGCGTGATGCCATTTTGACTGCTGTAAAGGAGCATGTGGGCGAAACGCCGCAATTTGATGATTTAACGCTGGTTGTGATGAAGCTGCTGCCGCAATAAAAAGTGGCAAACGTACCGATTTCGTAATTTGTAATTTGTAATTTGTAATTTTTACAGGAGATTGCCCATGACAGATGAACATTTAACCCCGAAACGGCCGTTACTCAACCAGGCCGCCCGCACCGGCAAACCGACTGAAGATGAGCAAATTCTCGTCGCGCCAGTGGAAGACCCTTCTTTTAAGGAAAGTGACCCCTGGCGTGTGATGCGTATTACCAGTGAATTTGTGCGCGGGTTTGATTCGCTGGCGGAATTGGGGCCTGCAATCACAATTTTTGGCTCTGCTCGCACAAAACCAGACAACCCGCAGTATGAAACGGCCGTTACCCTTGCCCGGAAGCTTGGTGAAGCAGGCTTCAACATCATCACCGGCGGTGGGCCGGGCATTATGCAGGCTGGCAACAAAGGCGCAAAAGAGGCTGGCGTTCTCTCCGTTGGGCTAAACATCGAACTGCCCTTTGAGCAGCACATCAACCCATACGTCGATCTGGCCGTTGATTTTCGCTACTTCTTTGTGAGAAAAATGATGCTTGTCAAATACGCGCAGGGTTTTGTCATCTTTCCCGGCGGCTTTGGCACCATGGATGAGCTGTTTGAATCGCTCACGCTTATTCAGACAGGCAAAATTCGCAACTTCCCTGTCGTCCTCATTGGCAGGGCATACTGGGGCGGATTGATGGATTGGTTAAAAAACAACATGCAGGCGGAAGGCAAAATTGGCCCGGCCGATCTCGATTTGATGCTGGTAACAGATTCACCAGATGAAGCGGTTGCCCATATTTTGCACTGCTTGCAAGAGGTAAGCGCGCGCATGGCGAAAGAGGAAGAAGCCCGCACGGCCACGCAGCAAGCATACGGCCGTCAAAAAAGTTAGAAATTGGCACGCCTCGCCACGCCTCAATTGACAATTCATAAATGATAGTTAATGATTAATCAACAATAAACCAAAACCCAATT
>CAZRIB010000578.1:0-2420 GCA_964600035.1 uncultured Ardenticatenaceae bacterium
TCAATATATACCGTAAGCGTTCAGTTACACAGAGATTCACAGAGAAATCACGGAGTTTCGCTGAGAAAAAAGAGAAAAACGCTCTATTCTCCGTGTAACTTTGCGTTCCATCTGAACGGATACTATATACCTTTCAGTACGCCTGCATTTCAGACAACAGCACGCGTGAAACAGTAGTAAAAATTTTCAGGAACCCGGCAGAAGTCTAGCCGATTACGACTTTACAATGCAAGTGAATTTGATATAATTTCGTGCCTTAATCAAGCATTCACGAAGAGATTGCCGCTGAAAACAGCGGTTTTTCGATTCTTATAGAGGTCTTTCATGTCAATTGCAAAACCACACTTACTAACAAAAGAAGGTCTGGAGAAGCTCACTAAAGAGTTGGAGTACCTGACGACTGTTCGGCGTGAAGAAGTTGCCGAGCGCTTACAACGTGCATTTGAAGATGGGCAAGACGATGATTTTGTTGAAAGCGCAGAGCTAGAGGCCGCCCGAAATGAACAATCCTTTTTGGAAGGCCGCATTTCAGAATTAGAAGATATTCTTAAAAACTACCAATTAATTGATGAAGATGACGATTCTCCCCACGATTTTGTGCGTGTTGGGGATATGGTCACTGTCTCTGAAGAAGGGATAGATGATGTAGAAGTGTACCATCTCGTTGGCGCGGCTGAGGCAGACCCCTCTGCCGGTAAAATTTCTAATGAAAGTCCGCTGGGTAAGGCCTTGTTAGGGGCTAAGGTGGGCGAAGTTGTTCGCGTTAATGCGCCAAACGGGATTATTGAGTTTCGTGTGGTCAAGATTGAGTAGAATGGCTTGACCGTAATAGATCGATATAGCCCGTGTATGACACGGGCTTTTTTGTGAGAGGATGAAGTATGGCCTGGAAACCGAACCCCCTTGAAGAACAGCGTTTGCAAAAATTGGCGAATTTGCAGGAAAAAGGCATTGAACCTTACCCCTTGCGAGTTGCCCGCACACATACGACGAAGGAAGCGATTGCCGCGTTTGAAGCGGTTGAAGCGAATACCGACGATGGCAGCGAGTTGGATCCGGTTTCGGTGACGGTTTGTGGCCGGTTGGTTAGCCTGCGGGATATGGGCAAGACGGTGTTTTGCCACATTGTTGATGGACACGGCCGTATCCAGTTATTCCTGCGCCGCAACGACCTGGGTGAAGATTCTCACCGCATCTTCAAAAAATTGCTCGATTTGGGTGACTTTGTAGAAGCAACAGGCACACTCTTCCGTACCCGTACCGGGGAGATAAGCGTTCGCGTCTCTGACTGGAAGTTGTTGAGCAAAGCATTAAGCCCACTGCCTGTTGTAAAAGAACAGGAGGTAGACGGCAAAATTGTCCGCTACTCCGCTTTTACAGATGTGGAAGAACGGTATCGCCAGCGTTACGCAGACCTGGCTGTAAATCCAGAAGTTCGTGAGGTGTTCCGCACCCGTGCCCGTGTGATTAGTGCCATCCGCCGGTTTATGGATGACAATGATTTTTTGGAGGTGGAAACGCCTATTTTGCAGCCTCTGTATGGCGGTGCGGCGGCACGGCCGTTTACCACCTTCCACAACCAGCTAAAGCAAGAGCTGTATCTGCGCATTTCTTTTGAGCTGTATCTCAAACGGCTGTTGGTTGGCGGGCTGGAACGTGTGTACGAAATCGGCCGTGACTTCCGCAACGAAGGCGTCAGCTTCAAGCATAACCCGGAATTCACTATGCTGGAGTTCTATGCCGCCTACTGGGATTATCATAATGTCATGGACTTCACCGAACGCATGATTGATTTTGTGGCACGTGAAGTACTGGGCACGACAGAAATCACCTACCAGGGCCACCAAATCAACCTGCAAGCCCCCTGGCCGCGAATCACCATGCGCGATGCCATTAAACAACACACAGGCATCGACTACATGGAGCACAACACAGCCGAAAGCCTGGCTAAAGCAATTCGCGCCATTGGCGGCCATGTTTCCGATGGGGCCAGTTGGGGCAAGCTCATTGATGGCGTGTTTGGTGACTTTGTGGAACCAAAGCTCATTCAGCCAACATTCATCACGACGTACCCAAGAGATATTTCGCCGTTGGCAAAAGGTGTACCCGGTGACCCGCTGCATGTTGAGCGCTTTGAATTTTTCATTGCAGGCATGGAAATGGGCAATGCCTTTACGGAGTTGAATGACCCCATTGAGCAGCAAAAGCGGTTTGAAATGCTGCAGGAACTTTATGCCAAAGACGATGACGAACAAAATCCTATTGATGAGGATTATTTGCGGGCGATGCGGTATGGCATGCCCCCCAATGGCGGCTTTGGCACAGGGGTTGACCGGCTGGCAATGTTGTTCACAGATAAAGCAACCATTCGCGAGGTGTTGTTGTTCCCTCATTTACGGGAACGCACAGATTCAGAGGAG
>CAZRIB010000579.1:0-2419 GCA_964600035.1 uncultured Ardenticatenaceae bacterium
GCAATATCGTCACCATCTATCTCAGCTCACTGGCTGCACGCGACTACCGCATCCATGTTTACCGCAATCAGAGTTGTGACAGCAGCGGCTACGGCGAAGGGCAGCAATATCTGGGTAGTTTTGATGTGGCGACGATTGCCGGGAATCCCACGGTGCAGGAATCGGCGGTAATGCCACGTAACTTCAACGCCGGTGACAAAATTACGATGACAGCCACGCCGCTGACCAGCGCCATTACAGATGGAACCAGCGAGTTTTCGGCGTGCTTCACCGCAACTGGCAGTTCAATTTCGCCGGTGTCTATCTCTGCGCCGATGCCCTGGGGCAGCCAGAATGTGGGCTTTGTGATGAATGCCACGGCCGGGATGCAGCCGGTGATTGACAGTGTGCAGGCGGCCTGGGCGCAAAATGTGTGGGCTAACTGCCCCAATTGTGACCCGGATGTGATGCATTTGGTTCCGTTCCGGGATACGGCCGTATATCTGGGCAGCACCACAAACCCCAACCAGTTTAGCAGTTGGATGGGGACAGTGGATGCATCCGGCGGCAGCGGCTGCAACGATACCACCTTTGAAGCGCTGCGTGCTTTTGGGGCAAACCTGACCCCGGACAGCGCCCTTGTTTCCGATGCTATCGTCTTTTCCAATTCCGTGCCCACAGGCAGCCGCCGCGCCTTTGGCTATATCCTGAACCAGATGGTCAATCGTGGTATTCAGGTACACAATCTTGGCGCAGCACTGTGCAACAGCGGCAGCCTGCCCAATGAAGCCATGAACCACCTGGCGCGCCTGACCGGCGGTACATTCTACATTCCAGATTCTGTGAACGAATACCAAACCAGTGCTGAAATGACCATGAACCGGGCGCTGGCACAGGATATGCTGGGTGCATTTAGCGGTCAGCTTGATAACTCAACGATAATTATTCCAATTGATGTAGACGGTTCAGTGACAACAATTGGTCTTGATGTCTGGAGGGGGTGCTTAACGTGTACGCGAACAATCGCCCCTCCCGGCGGGGCAGCAGGTGTGGCGGGTATTACCGTTGAGCTGCTTGATCCGCAGGGCAATGTTGCCAATAACCTGACACCAGGCTATGACTCCTGGCAAACCAGCAATCGTGAGATGCAGATTATGTTTGAAACGGTTAAACAGAGTGGTGCAGGAAGCTGGCAGATTCGGGTGTCTGGCAGTGGGCCGTATAACATTGCTGTTTTTGGCGATTCGGATATGCACATGACCATGCTTGGACGGCATATTGCTCGCATCAACACACCCTTCCAGGTAGATGCGTTTATGGCTGTTGAGGCTGGTGCGAATTGCAGTGAATGTAATCCGGTAAGTGCCACGCTGACGCTGGAAGGAATGGATAATGCGAACATGTTCCCCGTTACGATGTCGGGCAGCACATCGGGTTCTCTCTTTAGCGGTTCGGTGACGGTGACGACGCCTGGGCTGTACCGTCTGGTGGCGCGTGGTGAGCTGGCGGATGGCACAAAGTTTGTGCGCATGGATCCGACGCCGGTTCGTGTGCGTGCCCACAATGCCAGCGGCTCTGGTACAGGCGCTGCCACTCCCGGCAGTACGCAGTCGGTCTCTTTTGAACTGGTTAATGACAGCAGTGCCGGGTCGACGACGACGTTTGACCTGGAGCTTTTCTCGGAGATGGGGTGGACGGCCGTAACGGCCGTGCCCGCCAGCGTGACGTTAGAAGCAGGCGAGTCGGTGGTCTACACAGTGGATGTGGCTGTGCCCGCCAATGCTGAAATCGGTGCAGTTGAAGAAAGTGTGTTTGTGGCTGTGCCTCAGGATGATTTGAGTGCAGTGGTGTCGGTGTCGGTGGAAACGGCCGTTGTCGAGCAGTTCTCCATCTTCTTGCCCGCCATCGTCAAATAACCTACGTCAATTCCGACTATTGGCATACTCCCGGGGTTTTTAAGCCTTGGGAGTATGCCGTTTTCATTTATAGGTGATTGTGTTGGCTATAAGAGGCGAGATGCCTGAAAGACGGCCGTATTTGCTTTGCAAATTTTTGCTGTAACTATTCAGGTCGGGGTTTGTTTCAGGCAAGGAGCAGGGCAACGAATTAATGAAGGAATGAATTTTTCTTAATTCTTTGCGTTCTTTGCGCGCTTTGCGGTTAGTTTTTGGTATGACCTGTATATCTACTTTTTGTTTAGTGGAGAAATAGGGCGGGAGCGGCGGATCGGCAGCCCGGTGCATATGTAAATAAGAAAGACATACTCCCCTGACCTTGCTGATGAGAATGTTATAGAGAACAAAAAAGCGGCCGCTGTGCTGGTGACCGCTCGCCAGGTACCTGGTTATTTAGCTGGTTCAGTTCACTCCATTGGCACGGTTACATGCCGCGGAGGGGAGGCAGTCGAAACAGTACATTATCCAAATTTGGGTACCCATTG
>CAZRIB010000580.1:0-2414 GCA_964600035.1 uncultured Ardenticatenaceae bacterium
CACAAGCCCAACAATGCCTCAGTTTCCTTTCAGACACAAATTCCGATTGAACTAGTAATGTTCATAGACCTCAAGGCATGTCAAGACGCACAAAAAACGTGGTTCCCTGCTCAGGTTGGCTCTCTACGCCCAAATACCCTTTATGTGCTCGTACGATCTCATAAGCGATAGCTAAACCCAATCCGGCGCCACTTTGACGATTGCCCAGGCTGTTCCGCGCCCTGTCTTCCTCGGCCCGGTAAAATCGTTCGAATAGGTGGGGCAAATGTTCTTTGGGAATGCCTGGGCCTGTATCACTAATTGTAATTTGAACTTGCTTGTTTTTCCTTTCCACCGCAATTGAGACCATTCCCCCTTCGGGTGTGTATTTAATCGCATTGTCAAGTAGGTTGAGAAAGAGGCGAATAAGTAAGTCTATATCTCCTTTGATAGCAAGATTATCAGGGATGTTTTTGTGCAGCTCGATTTGTTTAACTTCAGCCAATGGGGAGACTTGGTCCACAATGGCGCTTAAAAAATCTTGCAGTTCAATCAGTTCAAATTGTAACGGCCGTTGTTTTTGATCTAGTCGTGCCATAAAGAGCAGATCGTTACTGAGATGAATGAGCCGATCTACTTGGCCTTCCATCTCATGCAGCGTATCAGTATAGTCACCCACAGGACGCGGCCGGCTGAGAGTGACACCGATCCGCCCTTTGAGTGCGGCCAGCGGAGTACGCAGCTCATGAGCGGCATCGCCAGTGAAGCGGCGTTCCCGCTCAAAAGCTGCTTGCAGCCGATCTAACATATCGTCAAACGTTTGAGCCAATCGCCCTACTTCGTCAGCTGGACCTTGATATTGAATGCGACGGCTTAAATCGCTGCCGGTGATGCTTTGGGCAGTTTGGGTAATGCGGGTGATAGGGCGTAAAGCGCTTGATGCCAATAACAGGCCACCAATTCCGGCCAACCCGAGAGCTAGCGGAACGCCAATGATCATCTGGGTTACCAATCGTTCCAGTATTTCAATAATGGGGTCCAAATTTTGCACAACCTGAACCCAGCCAGCAGCATTGTTAACCGTCACGGCCTGGGAATAGACGCGCCAAGTATCATCATCAGCTATGAGGGTGACAAAGCCTGTTTGTTGTGGTTGTGGGGGGGATATGGTTGTATTTCGCCCCAACTGTTCCAGCAACGTACCATCCGACGACAGCAAATAAAACGTGAGATCCTCATTTTGATGCTGTGGATTGGAGGGGTTATCAAGATTCTGAAAGGCAATTTTGTCACCATCGGCATCTACGTTTATCAGCGCCTGTGAGGCTGCTAATTGCAGCGTCGTATCCACTTGCGCGTACAGGTTGTGCTGCATCTGCCAATACAGAAATCCGGAAAAAAGAAACAGAATCATCCCCAGTGTCAGCAAATACCAGATAGTTAATCGCCAACGGAGGGGAATTCGGGAGAAGCGTGTTTGAAATATTGTTTTTCTCATCATTAATTCAATATTTGGTAATTACTTTGTATATTCCGCGCTTATCCGATAACCAACGCCGCGAATGGTGTGAATAAGTGGTATATCATTTCCCTTATCAATCTTGCGGCGCAGATAGCCAATATATACGTCTACAACATTGGATTCATTGTAAAAATCGAAGTTCCAGACATGTTCACCGATTTGGGTACGGGTGAGCACCTGGTCAGGATGGCGCATGAGGTATTCCAAAACGGCATATTCGCGGGGGCTTAGTTCAATGAAACGGCCGTTCCGCCTGACTTCTCTTTTTGCAGTATCCATCTCTAAATCCCCGACTTGTATCACTGTCCCCGTTTGCAGAGGCGGACGGCGTAGCAAGGCGCGAATGCGAGCCAACAGTTCCGGAAACGCAAAAGGTTTGACCAAATAATCATCCGCCCCCACATCCAGCCCTTCAACTCGATCATCAATCGTATCACGCGCGGTGAGCATCAGGGTAGGGGTCTTGTCTCCCTGTCGACGCAGTTCTCGCAGCAAGTCCAACCCATTCATTTTGGGCAGCATAATGTCCAAGACGTAGACATCGTAGTCAGCAACCAGGGCATAATCAAGCCCTTCACGTCCATCTCGGGCCAAATCCACGGCAAAGCCGGCTTCCGTTAATCCCTGCCGCACAAAATTAGCAATACTTAGTTCATCTTCAACAATCAATATGCGCATTACGTTTTCCTTTTGTACGTTAGTGTATGAAGTAAAAGTAAGAGGACGATGAAATGGAGATGCGAAATTTTCGATTGGGTTTTTTTCCCATGTATATCGATACAATTTCTATTTTAAAATAATTAGCTTTTGTTAACAATCCTTATCATAAGGTATATTTACAAAAAAAGACCCCCCTGACCGCTGTTCCCCTGCGCAATCCGCAGCAGCAGCGCTGCTTTAGTGAAGATGGCCT
>CAZRIB010000581.1:0-2394 GCA_964600035.1 uncultured Ardenticatenaceae bacterium
CACCTGCCCCAATCTTTATTTTCAAGCAGAAGGAATTATGTGATGGAATTGTCTGAGCGGTTTGCCGGGTGTTTGTTGGGATTGGCTTGTGGGGATGCGGTAGGGACAACACTGGAATTTAAGCCGCGGGGGACATTTGCGCCCATCACAGACATGGTTGGTGGGGGGCCATTTGGTTTGCAAGCCGGGCAGTGGACAGACGACACGTCGATGGCCCTCTGTTTGGCAGAGAGTCTGGTTGTGTGCGGCGGCTTTGATGCCGATGACCAAATGCGGCGGTATGTCCGTTGGTGGCAGGAAGGGGTTTGGTCTAGTACAGGACGCTGTTTTGATATTGGCAATACGACTGCGGGGGCTTTACGCCGGTATATGCAGAGCGGCCATCCATTTAGCGGCTCGACTGACCCGATGAGTGCCGGGAATGGCTCGATTATGCGGTTGGCACCTGTGCCGATGTTTTATTTTGGGGATGTGGGGCAGGCGATTCATTTTGCCGGGGAGAGTTCGCGGACGACGCACGGGGCGGCGGAGTGTGTGGATGCGTGCTGCTTTTTTGCGGCGGTGCTGTGGGCGGCGTTGTCTGGTGAAGAGAAAACGGCCGTTTTGCAGCCCCACACCTACTCCCCAACCACACCACGTATTCAGGCCATTGCGGCGGGGGCGTATTTGTCCAAAGGAGAGGGCGAAATCAGGGGGTCAGGGTATGTAGTGGATTCTCTGGAAGCGGCGTTGTGGGTGTTTGCGAATACGGATAGTTATGAAACGGCCGTACTGCGGGCGGCCAATCTTGGGGATGATGCGGATACAACGGCGGCTGTGGTGGGGCAGGTGGCGGGGGCGTTTTACGGCCGTTCCGGCATCCCCCCAAAATGGTTGGAAAAAATAACCATGCGCAAAGAGATCGAAACGCTAGCCCACCAACTTATGCCCGCGCACCACTAGTACGAGTAACCAGAAGTCAGTAACCAGTTTTCCAGAGGCAGCACACACCGATTACTGAACACTGATTCTAATCATTCTCACAAATCCAGGGCAGCCCCAACCCCATTGCCCGCTCAACATATGTCTCAATATGCTCCCGGCAAACCTGATACATATCCAGCCCCTGCTCATAAGATTTGAACCACGTCACAATTTCTGTTACCGCATCTACCCATGAGTACACAGGCCGCCAGTTGAGGCAGGCCGCGGCCTTGTCCCAACTTAGGCGCAGTTGGCCTGTTTCAATGTGTTGGGTGTGCTCACCGGTAAACGTCCAACTGCCGCTTCCCCACTGCTCAATGATTTTTTCGGTTATTGCCTGTGCTGTGACCCCTTTTTGCTCCATTGGGCCAAAGTTCCACGCCTCTGCATAAGCGGGGCCATTTTCCAGAAGCATCGCTCCCAGCCAAAGGTAGCCGCTTAATGGCTCAAGCACATGCTGCCACGGCCGTATACTGCCCGGCATACGCAATCCCACCACATCACCAGCCAACAGCGCCCGCATCGTATCCGGAACCAGCCGGTACGCGCCAAAATCACCCCCGCCAATCACATTACCTGCCCGCGTAGAGGCAACAGCTACGCCATGCTCATCATATCGTTCTGCGGGAAAGTAAGTGCTGCGATAGGCGGCGATTGCCAGTTCAGCCATTGCCTTGCTGGCACTATATGGATCTTTCCCGCCCAAACGGTCATTTTCCCGGTATCCCCAAAGCCAATCCTGATTTTCATAAACCTTGTCCGTGGTAACAGCAACAACAGCCCGGACACAATTACTCTGGCGTACAGCTTCCAGTACATTGATTGTGCCGTTGACATTTGATGTAAATGTACCAACTGGATCAGCAACTGATTGCAGCACAATGGGCTGTGCGCCAAGATGGAAAATAACTTCTGGCTTGTATTGGTTGATTGTGGCAACAAGGCTCTCCAACTCCCGCAAATCGCCCCGAACGTCGGTGATTTTCTTCGACAGCCCGGTTACCTCAAAATTGCTTGGATTCGTCGGCACTGTTGGCAGACTAAAGCCAATGACATTTGCCCCTAACTCTCGCAGCCAGATGGCCAGCCATGACCCCTTAAAGCCAGTATGCCCGGTTACAAGAACCGTTTTTCCCTGATAAACCCGGTTAAACAATTGGTTCATAGAACAATCCTTGTTTGTATAGATAGGCTCGTTTATTTGAAAAAGCCAGCTTCAAGTATACAGGATTCATTGTATGGGGCATAAGAACAAAAGTAAGGGTTTTTGCGTAATGGGAGAATGTGATGTGCCTTTGGGTGTGACTTCCGGCACTACGTCATATGACCATTGTGCCGGTATGATGACATTGATGGAGTAAAGAGTAAAGATTGAAGGTATCCGTTCAGATGGAACACCGAGTTGAACGGAGAATAGAACACGTAACCCGA
>CAZRIB010000582.1:0-2372 GCA_964600035.1 uncultured Ardenticatenaceae bacterium
GATTTGCAACTACGGAGAAACAGTGACGACGGGCGGCACAGTTGGGAGAGGCGGCAAGGGCGTGGGTGTGGGTGTCGGTGGCAGCGGAGTCATCTCCGGCGTGGGCGATGGGGTTGGCGTGGGGGTAAGTACAGGCGTGGGCGTAACAGCCGGTGTCGGCGTTGGTACGGCCGGATTCCAACTGAACACAATCTGCCGCCGTTCACTTTCTGCTGTTGTGCTGCCATTATTTTCCAGGCGCACCTGCCATTCAAATGTGCCCAGTGTGGTAATCAGGTCGGAAACGGCCGTTTGCAAATTAAACCGCGTATCCTGCACAGGCTGAGAAACAGCCCCCAGGCGGATCGTGCGCGAACCGTCATATACATAAACAACAAACTGTTCACCACTTCCCAATGGCAGCGGCCAATTCCAGCCAAAATCCAGCAGCGACGTGACAAAAGCCTCCACGCCGCTTTCTGGTTCTTGCAGGCGAATTTGTGGCGGGTTTGCAGAAGCAAATGCATTCCCAAATTCGGCCGTCCAATACCACACATTTGGCGCAGAAAAATCAACCGTGTAGCCAACGCCCACATCGGTAGCATACGGATTCAGGATAATGCGCCGGTGGGGCGGGCTGTTTACCCAAAATTCCACTGCCTGGTAAGGATACTCAAAGCCCCAGGCGGTGGCTTCCCCGGCATAACCCGCCTGATACCCGGCCCAAAGCAATCTTTCTGCCGGATAAGAGCCGTCGTAACCTTGATGCGCTGTGTAGCCAAACCGCGCCATGTCGTCTGTGTGCTGTTGGGCGGCGGTGGATAACTGGGATATATGATTAAGCGGGCTGAGGCCAAATTGGGCACGGGCTTCGTTGATGTAGGCAAATAATTGCTCACTGGGGGAAAGACCTGCGGGCAAATCCAATGGCTGCATCACAAATGGCTGGTCTAGCTGGATGTCTGCGGTCAGGGGCGTGGACTCTGAGCCGGGACGTGGTACGGTAACGGCCGTTTCCACTCCGCCGCTGTTCGCCATAATCAAAGGCAAATAAGTGGACAAAAAGCCGGGGTCAATGCGAACCCACTGCCCGACCTCTGTGCCGCCATAACTGTTTTCTGCTGTCAGCCGCACATAATAGTTGCCCGTCCGGGTGTATGTGTGTTCAAAAAATGGGCCTTCAACGGTACGGCCGTCACCCGCATCCCACCGGTACAACGTGACAGAGGCATCGCCAGCCGCCAGCCCTTGCAGGGGTTCCCCAACACGGCCGTTTACCGGCAGTGTCAACGAAGCCTCAGGCGGCATACCCACCGTCACATCCAGATATGCCTGAGAACTGCCAAATTGGTTGCTGGTCGTCAACTGCACCTGGTACACACCCGGCGCCTGATATTGGTGCGTCGGATTGGCTTCATTGCTGTTAAAACCGTCGCCAAAGTCCCAAAAATAAGAAAGGGGCGACAAGCCGCCGCTTTGATTCACAAATTGCACAGTTTGGGAAACAGCGACAGTCGCATCGGCCACTGCAAATTGGGCCGCCGGGTGCGGCACAATGGTGATGGTATGGTGGGCGGTGGCACTGCCAACCGGATTTTCAGCGTGCAATGTCAGGTCATAAACACCAGCCGCCGGAAATACCACAACCGGGTCTGCTACCTGAACTTGCCTGCCATCCCCCAATGACCATGTTTGTATGACTGGCGTAGAACCGTTTACCTCGCCGCGAAGTTGTATGGGCTGGCCGATGGCGGCTTGCAAAGGGGCCTGGATGTCTACGGTTTGCGGGGGAATACCGACCCAAATGGTGGTTTGGGTGGTGTACTGCTGACCGTTTGCTGTTAAAACGGCCGTTATCGTTTGCTCCGGGTTGGGAATAACGGCCGTATTCGCCACCAAAGGCAAATCAAAAAACTGCGCGCCGCCATTTGCCGCCAACACAGGCAGCCAGTTCAAACGATTTTCCCCCAAATTAAATGTGGCCCCGGCGGGCAGTGCCAAGCCATCCAATGCCAATGACGGCGGCAAAACAATCTGTATTTCTGGCGACTGCATTTCGCCGGTTAAATTGGTCAATGATAAGGAAAGGGTCAGACGGCTGCCCGGGGTGACGGTTGGCGGAGAAGCCACCATATCTAATTGCAAGGGGCCGTTAATTTGGGCACGGCCGCTGTAAAGGGGGTTCGGTGACTGGGAAGCAAACAGCCATGCCGGTGCGGAAACCAACAAAATGAGGGAGAGGACAAACAACATTGCAAGGTAACGGCCGTTTCGCTTCATCGCAAATAGTTTAACCGAGAGTGCCCGCCGACACAACTGGCAGCCATGACAATCTGTAAGGGTGCGTTCAATTTTTGTGTATGACCAGAGAAAGGTTAATCAAACCTGAGTTT
>CAZRIB010000583.1:0-2363 GCA_964600035.1 uncultured Ardenticatenaceae bacterium
TGCGCTTCCACATTGGCACTGATGGATTGTGGTGTTCCCATCCGCAAGCCAGTGGCCGGCATTGCCATGGGCCTCATTACAGACAAAGAAAGTGGCAAATACGCCATTTTGACCGACATTCAGGGCATGGAAGATCACCTGGGCGACATGGACTTCAAAGTCGCTGGCACGGCCGATGGCGTAACAGCCCTGCAAATGGACATCAAAATCAGCGGCCTATCAACCGACATCATGCGTCAGGCACTGGAACAGGCCCGACAAGCGCGCCTGCAAATTTTGGATGTCATGCTGCAAACCATTTCAGAACCACGCAAAGAAATGAGCCCATACGCTCCGCGGATGATTTCCACCAAGATTGATCCGGAAATGATTGGCGCAATCATTGGCAAGGGTGGCGCAACCATTCGCAGCCTGGAAGAAACCTACGAAGTGTCTATCGACATTCAGGAAGATGGCACCATCTTTGTAGCAGGTGTAGATGGCAAAAAGGCAGAAGAAGCCGTTCGCCAGATTAACACAATGGCCAAGGGGCCTGAATTAGGCCAGATTTACACAGGTAAAGTTGTGCGTACCACTGATTTTGGTGCATTTGTGGAAATCTTGCCGGGTACTGATGGCCTCATCCACATCTCTCAGATTTCTTCAGAACATTTGCGGCGGGTGGAAGACGCGCTGCAAATTGGTGATGAAGTCATGGTGATGGTGACGGATGTTGGCGCTGAAGGCAAGGTTCGTCTTTCCCGCAAGGCTGTGCTGGAAGGTTGGACGCTGGAAGAAGCCCGCGAGGATGATTCTGGCTCCAAGCCGCGCGGCGGACGCGGTGGTGGACGTGGCGGTAATCGCAATGGCGGCAATCGCCGCGACCGTGACCAACGCCGTCGTCGTTAATGGATTATTTTTAACTTTGAAACGCTCTGGTTTTTGCCAGGGCGTTTTTTGTTTGTATTGGCTGAAGTATAATAAAGTTGGCTCGCTGTTGGCCGTTTATGTTGATAAATTGTGTATTTATTGATTGCTTAACGGCCGTATCCACAACACAAGCATTCGGCCGTTGGCATTTCAGCGAATCAGCCATTCTTTTAGAGCTAAACACTCATCCAAATTAGCGTGAAAAATGACCAATCAATTACCCAGCTCACCAAAATGGAGCAGCAGCAGCAAACGATTAATTGTCCTCATCCTGTTTGGGCTGGCAATGCTCGGCATCTACCGGCTGCGCCAACTGCTGCTGCCCTTCATCATGGCCTTGATTGTGGCCTATCTCATTGAACCGGTTGTCAATTTTCTGGAAGCGCGCACACCTCTCAAACGCATTTGGGCAATTGTTGTCGTCTATCTGGTCATCATCGCCGCACTTGTTTCCATTCCAGTCAGCGCAATTCCGCCTATCGTGACACAGGTAAACAACTTTTTGAACAACACACCAAAATATCTTGTTCAGCTCGGCGAATTTTTACAAGAGCCAATCACCGTCTCTGAAGAGATTGAAATCCCTATTGACCAACTGGCACTTAATCAAGCTTATAACACAATTTCCCAAAACATTATCGCGCTGTTACAAAATGTAGGCAGCCAGACATTAACGTTGTTTGGCAGCGTGGCATCGGCAACCATTTCCACAGTCGGTTGGACTGTTGTCGTTCTGTTTTTGTCTTTTTACATGGTTAAAGACCACACGCAGTTATTCCAATCGCTGCTGGATTTAATTCCGCCTTCCTATCACAACGATGTCATTCAATTGAGCAATCAAATAGGCATTACGTGGAACGCATTTTTACGGGGACAGCTTTTGTTGTGTCTGGCAGTCGGCCTTATTGTGCTGGTCATGGCCTTGGTTATTGGACTGCCAAATGCACTTGTATTGGCACTAATCGCCAGTGTTGCCGAGTTAATCCCCACCTTGGGGCCAGTAATTGCCGCCATTCCGGCTGTTCTCATTGCTTTTTTTCAGGGGCAGGGTAGTTGGCTGGGCAGTATGATGTCGCCGTTTTGGTTTGCAATGCTGGTTGCCGGTTTGTACGGTGTTATCTACCAGACTGAAAATTATGTGCTGGTTCCGCGTATTATGGGCCATCACTTACGCTTGCATCCGCTGGTGGTGATTTTGGCGGCTCTGGCGGGGGCAAGTGTGGCTGGTTTTTTGGGTATTTTGTTGGCAGCACCGGTGCTTGCCAGTGCCCGTTTACTGCTGTGGTATATCTATCGCAAGTTGTTGGATGAAGACCCGTTTCCTGAAAGCCAGGGTGCGGCAGCGGCTGAAGGGGCTGCGGGCACAGGAGCTGTGGACACGGCCGTTTCCAAACAACCCCAACCTGCACCCCACCACATCGCCATGGCCGACCAACATGATTGAAAATGTTGCA
>CAZRIB010000584.1:0-2356 GCA_964600035.1 uncultured Ardenticatenaceae bacterium
GTCATCAAAGTATGAAGATTGTTTTTGATATGTCTTGGGAAGTTTTGTCTCCGGATTTGAAGGAGAAATTGGCAAAGCTGTCGGTGTTTAGGGGGGCATTTTCACAAACGGCCGCTTCCCAAGTGGTCTGTGCCGATATGCATCATCTTTCTGCACTCATTGAGAAATCACTGCTTGTTCATCACATTGCTTTGAACCGCTACGGGTTACATCCTGTCATTCGTGCTTATGCTGCCCAAAAGCTGGCCTTACAAGACGGGGTTAAATTGGAACATGCCCGTTTTTACCTTTCTTTACTTGCTCAGCATGCCCAGCCCCTTTTGAAAAACAGACCACAAGAGTCGATGGCATTGCTGGAAGATGAGTTTGATAATATCCGCAAGGCCTGGCAAACCGGATTGGCTGAACGCCAATCTGCATGGCTGTTCCCGGCGCTGCCTGCGCTTTCTACCTATTATCAACTGCATGGCTGGTCGCATGAGGGTGAAAGTGTGATGCACAATACCCGCCGCGAAGCGATGATGTGGGATAACGGCCGTTCCCTGGCAATGCGTGCTGGCCTGGAGCAAGCCAGATTCCAAAACAGGCTGGGGCGACACCGGCTGGCCATTGCTACCATTAAAAATGTCTTGAAAATGGCTGAAGGCGAAAAAGACCCTTGGGTAGAGGGCATGGCTTATGTGTGGTGGGGTGAAGCACTTTGGCGGTTGGGCGAGTACGAAACGGCCGTAACCAAACTAAACCATGCCCGCCACATCGGCCAACAACACAACGACCCCATGATTCTGGGCTGGGCGCATCACCAACTAGGCATCGTCCATGACATAACAGGCAGCTATCAGGCCGCACAAGACCATTTGGAAAAGGCATGCCAACATTGGCAGGCCATTGACCACGTTCAGGCATTGAGCAACAGTCTAAACAGTATTGGCCTTGTACATTACCACCAGGGCAGCCTCAAAGATGCCCGAAGTGCATTTGAACAAGCACTGGAAATTTGTAACCAAACAGGCAACCGGCATTTGCAAGCCCTGCTGTTAAACAATTTAAGCATCATGCACACCGAACAAGGCGACTTTTTGGGAGCCAAATATTATTTACAGCTTAGCTTAAATCTGGCCGCCGCCAGCAATAATTTAACCGGTCAGGGTGAAATTTATGCCAATTTGGGCCGGAATTTCCGATTGTTGGGGGATATGGAGCAGGCCGTTCACAGTTTGGAACAAGGGTTATCTATTGCCAGAGAAACGGGCAACCGTTCCCTGATGGCAACGACGCTCATACAGTTGGCCAAGACCAAACAGGCCAGCGGTGAAGAGAAGCAGGCCGAAAATTTGTTTGTAAAAGCTTTGGAAATTGCGCGCCAGGATGCCATGCCCAGTATAGAGTGCGAGGCGTTGATATGTCTGGGGGATCTGTTTAGCCAGCGGGATGCCAGGCGGGCACGAGCGTACAGTTACCGGGCTGTTTCATTAGCCAGAAACTTGCAAAATCCCAATTTGCTTAAGCAAGCCACAGACCTTGACCATTATTTGAGCATGGTGACAGATTCCCCAAATGTGAATCAAGATAATGTGGCCGTGTATGAAGGTAAAGAATAAAGGTTGAGTCTACTGAAAAAAAACGAGTGCTAAAACGGGAATAACGATACAGGTCATACCAAACACCAACCGTAAAGAGCGCAAAGAATCAAGAAAAAATTCTTTCTTTCTTCAATTCGTTGTCCTGCTCCCTGCCTAAAGCAAACCAAGACCTGAATAGATACAAACGGGAAATAAACTAAAGTTTGTTAACATAAAGGCGCGTTACTGCTGTAAAATGCCAGAAACAGGCAGATACGGCCGTAACCAAAAAACACGCTCAAGCCCACAACCATCTGCGGCACTCAAGCGTGTTATTTTTTTCTGACACATCACAAAACGATAGTCGATGTCCCCTTTAATCATGAATCATCAATCATGAATAATCTCTCACCCCCCGCCGTGCGACCCGCAGCCTGCACAGGCAATGGTAATCACCGGCTGCCAGGCAGCAAGCAGTGGTAAAATGCCGGTCAGAACGATCAACTTCCAGTGTGCAAATGTTTTCATGGGTTACCTCCAAATGGTGATGGTTTTTGCAAATGGCTTTGAGCCAGCCGATTGATGACCACACCATACGAAGGCCGCGCACCCATAACGCACCCAAAAGAATGGTGAATTGGGAATGGTAAATGGTGAATAGTGAACCGAGGCAATTCACCATTCGTAAGGGAAATCTAATGGCAAAGGGCGATGCCACAAAAGAATGGTGAATTGGGAATGGTAAATGGTGAATAGTGAACCGAGTTGATTTACAATTCACCATTCATAATTTA
>CAZRIB010000585.1:0-2352 GCA_964600035.1 uncultured Ardenticatenaceae bacterium
TGGAAGGCCTGCCGAATGTGTTGGAAGTGCGGCGGCAGCGCTGGAAATGATTGCAATGCCAATGGATGGGATGAGATAGGTGAAAGGCGTAACGGCCGTTCACTTATCCAGTAATCCGTATTCAGTAATCCGTAATCCGTGTGCTCTACCTCTGGTAATTTCGTCGGAAAACGGCATACGGACTTCGGGTTACGTGTACTAGAAGAATGCGCCGAATGATACGCCACTTCCTCATGGCAACAGATTCTCATCAGCCAGTCCCAACGCCTCCATCATTGGACGAAACTTCAAACCTGTTTCCTGCCATTCCTTCTCCGGGTCAGAATCGGCCACAATACCTGCCCCTGCATACAACCACACACGCTTTTCCTGAGCAACGGCCGAACGAATCGCCACTGTAAATTGCCCATCCATTTCCGCATCTATCCAACCAACGGGGGCGGCATACCACCCTCTTGGCACCGGTTCGGCCTGCTGAATAAAGGCCATCGCCAACTCCCGCGGAGAGCCGCCAAGCGCAGGAGTGGGGTGCAGGGTTTCTACAACGGGCAATATACCTGCCGCGCTGTTTAGTTTGGCGGCGATGGGCGTGTATAGATGTTGGATGTTGTGCAGGCGGTAAATGGCTGGTTCGGCAGGAATGGTGATGCTGCTTGTCAGAGGCTGCAGCCGCCGTTGAATGGAATCTACCACAATGGCATGCTCGCGGCGGTCTTTGCTGCTTCTTTGCAGTTCCTGGGCAAGCAGTTCGTCCTCTACGCGGTTTTTGCCCCGCCCAATTGACCCGGCCAATGCCATGGTGGTGAGGCTGGTTCCATTGACGCGGGCGAGCAGTTCTGGTGTGGCCCCAAAGAAGGCATGATACGGCCGTGGCTCAAACAAAAACCGGAAACAGTTGGCGTACTCTGTTTGCAAATAGTCCAACGACGCATCGACGTTTACCCGGTTTGGCAGACGAATTTCAGCCACACGGGAGAGGACGACTTTGTTTAGCGGGGTAGAGGCCATTGCGTCTTTGGCGGCTTGTATCTGGCTGGCCCAGGCTTCTTTGCTGAGGGGGTAGCGGATTTGGTAGTTGGGGGATACGGCCGTTTCCTCCCCACGCGCCACATCCGCCTGCTGCTGAAGCCACACATAACGCGCCTCCAACGCCTCTTCCAAAGCAGGCAGCAGCGCCGCCACATCCTCATCTCGCGGCACAAGCGTATTAATGGTCAGCCACGTAGCCTGCCCCACCCGCACCAACTGATAATGCGGCAAAATAAAATGTGCTGGCTGGTGCACCGACCAGGTATTATCCGGCGCAAAATCATCCCGAAACGAAAACCCGCCAAACAAACGTGGCTTGGACAATGCCTGCCCCGCATCCGACATCACCGCATCGGCAAACAAAGCACGTGCCTGCTGCTCAATCTGGCGGAAACGACTTTCTCCCCAGGCAAACAAATTGGCCGCAATGCCAAAACCGGCAAATGTCAATGGGAAACGGCCGCTTTCCATCTGCGCATCCTGCCAAAAAATACGCGGCTCACCCAACCCCAGCCGCAAAAATAATCGCGGCGATACGCCCGGGGCTTCGCGGCTGACGCTGACTAATCTATGGGATTGGAGATTGGAGATTGGAGATTGAAACATCTCATCCACTCGCCACTCGCTGTTTTCCCCTTGCTTATCTTTCAAAGCCCACACTCCTTAGCAAAACCGGCAGCAGCGAATCCATAATCCGTGCGGGTTCCGGCTCGCCTGTATACACCCAGCGAATGACCACGCCATAAATCGCACCCATCCAGGCATGAGAGACCACTTCCAAATCAACGGCCGTTATCTCCCCCTTTTCAATCGCCTCTTGCAAATAAGACGCAATCAAATCGGCAAAGCGATCGTTCACCTCCAGCCGCTTTTCCTCAAATGTACTGCCCAGTCCCACCGCCTGCACCAGCAAAATCTTCGCCGGACGGCGGTACTTGCCAAACGTATCCACCACTGTGCGCAGGGCAATCTCCACCCGTGCCATTCCCGTCTCTTCATGAGCAATGGCTTCCTGCACCCGGCGTTCCAACAAATCGGCAAATTGGTCTACCAATGCCAAAAACAGCCGTTCCTTGTTGGGAAAGTGAAAATAAATAGAGCCTTTCGACGTGGCTGATTCCGTTACAATTTCATCCAGGCGGGTATCGTGGTAACCCTTTTTGGAAAAGATATTGAGCGCGGCATCCAAAATGCGCTCTCGTGTGGTCATGGGGTCTTGTGGGGTATTGCTTGTCATGTATACCTCCGGTTAGAAATGGATAATTGATAATGGATAATTGATAATGGATAATTGATAATGGATAATTGATAATGGATAATTGA
>CAZRIB010000586.1:0-2326 GCA_964600035.1 uncultured Ardenticatenaceae bacterium
TTCTGCGGCCAGTTTCATCGCTTCTTCCAGATAGAGTTCTACAGGGACAACCCGATTTACCAGACCGTAATTTAGGGCTTCGGCGGCGCTGAGGAAACGGCCGTTCAGCACCATCTCCATCGCCACAGCCTTGCCAACAGCCAGCGTCATTCGCTGCGTACCACCTGCGCCGGGAATCACCCCCAAATTAATTTCAGGCTGCCCAAACTGCGCCGATTCACTGGCCACAATCATGTCACAAGCCATTGCCAGTTCACAGCCACCGCCAAGCGCATACCCGGAAACGGCCGCAATCACCGGTTTGCCAATCTTTTGCAGCCGATCCCAATAATCAATAAACGAATTATTCATCATACTAACCGGCGTCGCTGCTGCCATCTCTTTAATATCAGCACCAGCCGCAAATGCCCGCTCATTGCCAGCCACGACCATACAGCCAATACTTTCATCGGCATCAAATGCCTCCAATGCGTCCATTAACTCCTGCATCAAGCCTCGATTCAGGGCATTCATCGCTTTGGGACGATTTAACTGCACCAGACCAACACGGCCTTCTGTGCGGGTCAAAATATATTCATGGGTCATGGGAACCTTCCTTGAAAATTACGAGTTACGATTACGAATTATGAAGCAGCTGCCACATTTTCATTTTATGCCTGTCGCAGTGTTTCTACCATGCCGGGCAGTTCAGGAATTTGGTGTTGTTTTTTGGCACGTACCATGTAAGACAAGGCTTCTGCCTGGTCAACGGCCGTTTCCAGAAACAACACCGTCAACCCATGCAGCTTTGCCTTTTCCTGCGCCGCCCACTGCTCCCCCATAAGGTGCGTTAACAGCGCATGCCACACATTCACCAGCACCGCAGGCGGGTCTTCATGGTATGGCCAGGGCGGCGATTCACCCACAGCCAACAGCGGCGGCACTATCACATATAAATTCTGACCTGTTTCAGCCACCAGAGTAGACAATGCCGGAAATCCCAAATTGGGCATAGCCAAAATTTGTTGGGGAAATGGTTTTTCCACAACCTTCATCAATAATTCTGGCAGCTCAACACCGGCAAATATGGCACAAAGCTGGTTTTTGGCCTCTTCCCACACTGCATGGTGGCGCGACCAAAACCGTTCGGAAATACCTGTATCGCGTAAAAATGCTTCCAACTGTGTGACCCAACGGCCGTCCATGAGCGGGCCGGGCAGTCGTTCAAATGGGCGCAAATCAGGCCAGCTTGACCGCAGGGCGGCCGTAAACAAATCCTCAACGGGAACACGTTGGGCTAAAAGCTGATTGGTTAGCACCACAGCCGGATGTGTTTGGTACGGCTGCACAAATCGTTGAATTTCTTTGGCGTGGGGATGGACGGCGTGGGTGCGGATTTTCTGCTCCATTTGCGGCCATTGGCTTGCGGCCAGCACGGCCGTTACCAACCGCATGCGATCCTTCACTGCCACCTGCACTTCGCTGCACAACTCAGACACGATAATCTTCCTCCTGTTTTGGCCACAGCCGCCAGATGAAGATGACATAGGCAGCGGCCGTTAACACATACATTGTCTGCAATCTGGAAACAACCGGCTCTGGTGCAGGCAAAAGCACCACCCAGGTCGTAAAACTTTGTAGTGCTTGCACAATGGCAATGCCCAAAAATGAGCCGGTCCGTAAACGAATCAGGCCATACAACACCCCCCACAACGCAAAAAACAACAAACTAGACCAGTCGTCAATCAACTGTTCCTGAAACAACAAGGAGGCCACAAAACCAAAGAGGATGCCGCTGCTTACACCGGCCGTTAATGGCCCCAGCCAGTCAGCAGCCGCTCTAAAAAAGACCCCAAATGTCCAAAGCTGCAAGGCAAATGCCTCAAATATCAGCAGGTACAAAAAGGCACGTCCGGCAACGGCCGTACCAAATCCAAACCCGCTCACAGCCGGAAAAATAAAGCGAAACAGCAGCAGCGCCACCCAGGGCATGGTGGCAAAACCAATACCGGCAAATAACGGCCGTCCGCCACGCAGCCCCATGCCCCGCACACCATACCAACGCAGCCCCAAAAACCAGCTCACCACCGCCAACGCAGCAAAAAAGGGAGCCGCGCCACCAACCCCCTCACCAACACCTGTTAAATTGCTCACCAAAAACGCCGCCGCCAACGGCAAAATCAAAGCCAGCAAAGCGCGGCGGCTGTACAATTTTCTATCACTCGGGGAAGTCGAAATGTTCTGTCTCGTCATGGGCAAATTGTAACATTGAATCTACCTGCTGTGGAAATAAAGATTGATGATTCATGAATTAAAGAGGCTTATCACCAAATAGTTTCAGTAGATC
>CAZRIB010000587.1:0-2319 GCA_964600035.1 uncultured Ardenticatenaceae bacterium
AGTATTTGTGGGTGTTGTGGTAGGCGTCGTAGAAATTGGTGTCGTATTGATGGACGGTGTTGACGTTGCGGATGATGACTTCTACGGTTGTGATGGTATTTGTGTATTCAACATAGGGGAGATAGACCGTATACAGCTCCTGCGCTTCGGCCGTTTCCACATTGGCATTGGGTAGTATGTGGGGAAGCCGGGACAGCGGGGAGTTGTTGGCTAACTGTTTGAACAACGAAACAGTCAGCGTGAGCATGATGAGTAAAGTGATAATTGTTTTTTTCATGTTTTTACCTCGTTGTGAGCGGCTGAAAGAATTTGTCACGAACGAGGTGAATTTTGCCAACGGAATATGGCGTTTACCATGAAACGAAAGTCATATATATCCGTTCAGATGGCACACAGAGTTACACGGAGAATAGAACACACGAATTACGAATTATGAATTATGAATTATGAATTACGAATTACGGGTACTAGCTGACCAACTGAACGCTTACTGTAACGGAACGCTTACAGTCACATTTTGCCCAGATTATGGTCTACGTGTGCCCAAATCCAACTGGCGACGGTCTGCGGCACGCCTTTGCGCGCACCAAACATCAGTTTGCGGCCAATGGCATCCAGCGGGTAAATGGTGAGGGTGACCTGACATTCGCCGTCTGGTGTTTCCGTCAGGTCAATGTTTGCCTGGGTGCGGTCGCCCAGCACTTTGCCCAAAATCTTTTTGTTGAATTTGGCTTCAATGCGGGTGCTTTCCTGTTTGAGCAGTGTGCCTTCCAACCCGGAGATGGCGGCCAACACGGCCGTTTCCACTGCCTCTTTCGGCTGGTCATAGCGTCGTGTTTCTTTTACTGTGTATGGCATTCTAATCTCCTAATCTCCCAATCTCCTAATCTCCCAAATTCGCAACCACCACCTGCTGCCGCAGTGATGTCACCAACTGGCGAGAGCCAACGGCCGTTCCGCTCATGCTTGCCGTCGCCGCGCCGCAGGCCACCCCCCAGCACAACGCCTCCACCAACGGCAGCCCCTCATGCAGCCCCCACACCAGCCCGCCCACCAGGGAATCCCCCGCGCCGATGGGGTTTTGCTCCGCAATGGTGGGCGCACCTACCTGCACCACGGAACGGCCGTCTGCCAGCAGTGCGCCATCCTTACCCAGCGAAATGACAACATGGCCTGCCGTCATTGCCTGAATGGTTTGGGCGGCGGCGGCAACTTCGGTGCGGCTCGTCACCGGCAGACCGGTAAGCTGGCCTGCTTCCACGTCGTTGGGCTTTACCAGAAACGGCCGTGCGGCCACCCCCGCCGCCAGCGCCGCCCCACTCGTATCCAAAATGGCGTGTGCGCCCGCCTGCTGCACAATGGCAGTCAGGTCGGCATAAATGTCAGCCGGTACACCCGGCGGCAAACTGCCAGCCAGCACCCACCAGTCGCCCGCCTGTGCCAGCCGTTTCACCTGCGCCACCAATTTTTCCACCGCTTCCGGCGCAATTTGCGGCCCCGGCTCGTTGGCCTTCACATAGTGGTCGTGGTTTTCGCTGACAATGCTCACATTGGTGCGCGTTTCCCCCTCCACCCAGACAAAATCTGTCTGGATACCTTGCGCTTTCAGGCCGTCGCGCAGCAGTTCGCCCGCCCGGCCGCCGGCAAATCCCAACGCCGTGCTGGGCGTGCCCAACGCCATCAACATGCGGGAAACGTTGAACCCCTTGCCCCCGCAGTCCACCCGCCATTGGCTGGCGCGCAGGACAGTATCAAATTCAATGGCCGGGACGGTTAGCTCCCTGTCCACAGCCGGGTTAAGTGTTACGGTGTAAATCATGATTTATTGGAACACAGAGAGCCACAGAGGAAAGACACGGGGTTTCACAGAGAGAAAAAGAAGATTAATCGAATTCTCTTTTTCTCTATCCGTCCCATCTTCTCAGTGTATCTCTGCGCCTCCTCTGTGCAGCTCTGTGTAACTATTTTTTACCCAACGGTGCCGTTTGAGATTGGGTGTAAGCAAACCACACCCCCGTTACTGCGCCCATGAGGGTGGTGAAGATGATAACGGCCGTTTTGCCACCCCAATTAAACGCCAGATGCCGCCCTTCCAGCAGGGAGAGGGCCAGTGCTGCCTTGACGAAGGTAATGGCAAAGTAGGCGGGCAGGGTAGAGAGAGACGGCCGTTTCTGCCATCCATGCAGCCCTGTCAACACCAGCGCCACCACCACAGCCAGCCCCAGCGCATACCCCCAGTTAGCCCCCCGCGTCGGCCGGAAAAAATAGCCAAAATAGAGGCCAATCGCCCCGCCGGTCAGGGCATAACGGGTTAAGAGT
>CAZRIB010000588.1:0-2300 GCA_964600035.1 uncultured Ardenticatenaceae bacterium
CAACGGCCGTATCCATCTAAAAAACATATTCTCTGCCCTCACAACACGTTATTTACTGATACTTTATATCAATAACACGGTGAGAGCAAATAAACGCATCAGTTAACAATCAACAATGAACAAATCATGATTCGGCGATTAACCGCCCTTCCCTGCCGAAACCAGCTCGCGAACCAAAGCCAGGCGTTTCTTGCTGCGTACCAACGTCTCGCCCACCAGCACCGCGTCCACACCAATACGACGCATGACAGCAATATCATCGGCGCTTTTGATGCCGCTTTCCGCCACCAGCACCACATCTGCAGGAACGGCCGTTCGCAGTCGGGCGGTATTCTCAAAATCTACGGCAAACGTCTGCAAATCACGATTATTCACCCCAATCACAGCCGGGCCAGCCGCCAATGCCCGCGCCAACTCCTCCGCACCATGCACTTCAACCAATGCCTCCATACCCAATTTGCGCGTCAGCTTCAGCAGTTCAGCCAGGTCACTGTCGCCAAGCACGCGCACAATCAACAACACAGCCGACGCACCAGCCGCTCTGGCTTCATAAATCTGGTATGGGTCAAAAATAAAATCCTTACGCAGCACAGGCAGCCGTACCGCCTCCGCCACATCCCGCAAATCGGCCAATGAACCCTGAAAATGGCGGCCATCTGTCAGCACAGAAACGGCCGCAGCGCCCCCTTTTTCATACGTTTTTGCCAGCTCAACCGCGTTGTACTTCGGGGCAATAAGACCTTTGCTGGGAGAAGCTTTTTTACATTCGGCAATCAAGGAAACGCCTGGCTGGCGCAAAGCAGCTGCAAAATCACGGGGCGGCGGTGCAACAGAAGCCAGCGCCCGAACATCTGCCTCCGGAACTTCTCGCTTCTTTTTGGGCAGCTCATCCCGGTGATAAGCCATTATTTCGTCGAGGATTTTTCCTCTCGTTTTTGCTAATTTGGAAACACTCATTTATTTTGAATCCCTTTGAGCATGGAAATTTCAGGTAACTATACAGCGCTGCCAAGAAGATTTGTCAAATTTTTTAGCATGACCAGGCGTTTACCAGACTAAATTTGACAAATCTAAGGGTACACCTGAATAGATACAATTTCAGAATGAAAAAGCACCAATCCTGCTCACTTATCAAACCTGTTTGTCAACGCTACCCACCGGTCAAGCACCTGCAAGGCCTGCCCACTGTCAATGGCTTCTTTTGCACGGGCCACACCGGCAGCCAGATCGCCATCTGCCAGAGCTAAAACTGCCCCGGCATTAAGCACCACCACGTCCCGGCGGGGGCTTTTGTCTTCACCACTTAGGATGGCACGGGTAATGGCCGCATTATCTTCCGGTGTGCCGCCAGCGTAATCGGTCAGGGCTGCCCGGCCAAAACCCAACTCTCCGGGGTCTAGTGTAAATGTTTTCACCCGGCCATCGCGCAGTTCAGAAACACGGTTTAAGCCGGTTGTAGACAGCTCGTCCAGACCATCTGCGCCATGCACCACAAATGCGGCCTTGCTGCCCAATTTGGCCAGGGTCTCTGCCATCAGCTCCGTCAGGTCTGGGCTGTAGACACCCAACAGTTGGTGGGTGGCGCCTGCCGGGTTGGTTAATGGGCCAAGAATGTTAAAAATGGTGCGCTGGCCGATTTCCCGGCGGGGGCCAATGGCGTAGCGCATGGCAGGGTGATGGTTAATGGCGTACAGGAAGCCGATGCCGACCTCCTGGATGCAGGTGGCAACCTGCTCCGCATTCAGGGCAAGGTTACCGCCCAACGCCATCAATACATCTGCTGACCCGGATTTGCTGCTGGCGGCACGGTTGCCGTGTTTGGCGACTTTTACACCCGCACCGGCCACAACGAAAGCGGCCGTTGTGGAGATGTTGAAGGTGTGTTTGCCGTCGCCGCCTGTACCGCAGGTGTCTACCAGCATGCTGCCTGCGGCCACGCCGCCGACGTTTACGGAGACCACGTGAGCACGCATTGATTTGGCACTGCCGGCTATCTCTTCTACGGTTTCGCCTTTCATGCGCAGAGCGGTAAGGTAGCTGCCAATTTGGGCGGGTGTTGCTTCGCCGTTCATGATGTCGTTCATGGCGGCTTCTGCTTGCGCCAGGGTCAGGCTGCGGCCGTTTATTACTTCCGCAATTGCATCTTTTATAAACATAGTTATTCCTTCAAAAAATAAAGATTAATGATTGATGAGTTCACTGAAAAAAGATTGATTTCACCGCAGAGACGCAGAGAACACAAAGATTTTTTCTCTGGTAACTTCAAATTCTCCGCGCCCTTTGCGCCTCTGCGGCTGCTT
>CAZRIB010000589.1:0-2284 GCA_964600035.1 uncultured Ardenticatenaceae bacterium
CATGACCACGCAGTGGCAAAATGCCCTTCCCCGTCCCATCGCTTTTGTCTTATCCGGCGGTGCAGCCCTGGGCGCTATCCAGGTAGGCATGCTGCAAGCATTAACGGCCGTTCACCTTCACCCCGACATCGTCGTTGGCACATCGGCCGGTTCCCTAAACGGCGCCGTCATCGCCGAACAAGGCCTGCCAACCGCCACCGACACCCTCACCCACCTCTGGCACAACTTCACCCGCGAAGATTTCTTCCCCGGCGGTTGGGTGTCGCAAGCGAAACAGCTTGTGGCTACGCGCAACAGTCTTTTTCCCAACAACCGGCTTGCCGCCCTGATCAATCGCGTCTCTCATATCACCTGCATCGAAGAGATGCCCATCCCCTTTGGGGCGCTGGCAACTGCCCTGGATACTTTCCACGGGGTCTTGTTTACGGCCGGTAATTTGCAGTTGGCGCTTATGGCCAGCGCGGCCATTCCTGGCATTTACCCGCCCGTAGAAATTCAAAACCGCCTCTTTGTCGATGGCGCACTCACCGCCCACGTCCCCTTGAAAGCCGCACTATTAATGGGTGCAAAATCGCTGGTGGTGCTGGATGCCGGCGAAATTTGCCACCAAAAACGTGCCCCCCGGCACTCGGCAGAACTGCTGCTGGCAACGATGCATGTTGCCATGCGTCAGCGTGTGCGAGTTGAAGCCCCCACAATTGCCCAACAAGTACCGGTGTTGTATTTGCCCACGCCCTGCCCCATCTCAACGGCCGTTCTCGATTTCAGCGAAAGCCGCCAGTTAATAGACCAGGCCCGGCAAATGGCCGCCGATTTTCTGGCAAACGCGCCCATTCCTGTCCCCGGCAAAATGAGCGGCGCACCCCATTTTCACAATCACGAACCGGTGATTCAACTGATGCAAATTGCCTCTGCCTGAACGCAAAGTGAAAAAGGTTGTTCAACGTGAGCCGCGCTCTTTATAATTACGGGCATGCACTCGCAAACGGCCGTATTCCATGTGGGCAATCTACCCATCTATGGCGACACCATCCTTTCCCCGATGGCGCGCTACTCCGACGTACCATACCGGACAATCTGCCGCGTCTTTGGTTCCGCCATGAACTATACCGAGTTCGTGCCTGCCAATGCACTGCTGCAGCCACCCAACCCCATGTGGCGCAGACTGGATACCAGAGCAGGTGGAGAATACCCGATGGTGTTCCAGATTTTTGGGTCAGACCCCAAAGAACTGCTGCAAGCGGCACAGCGCATTGAGGATTGGGGTGCGGACATCATCGACATCAACATGGGGTGTTCCTCTTCTCAGGTGAATGAAAAAGGGGCGGGTGTGGCTATGATGCGCAGTCCCAAATTGGTAGCCGAAACATTTTCTTTGTTAACGCGGCATTTGCGCCTGCCGGTTACCGGCAAAATTCGGCTGGGCTGGGACATGCAGAGCAAGAATTATCTGGAAATTGCCCGCATTATGGCGGATAACGGGGCGGCGCTGGTGGCTGTTCACGGCCGTACCCGCAGCCAAAAATATACCGGCAAGGCCGACTGGGATGCCATCGCCCGGCTAAAACAGGCGGTTGCCATTCCCGTCATTGGCAATGGAGACGTAAAAAGCGTGGCCGATATTGATGCCATGAAGCAGCATACACAGTGCGATGGCGTGATGATTGGTCGGGCGGCTGTGGGCAATCCCTGGATTTTTGCCCGCCGTGAACGAGAGACGCTGACTTTTCAGGAATTAACGGCCGTTATCCGGCTGCACTTCAATGAGATGATTGCCTACTATGGCCCAGAACAAGGTCTTCGCGGATTCCGGCGGCATCTAAAACGGTACTTTAGCGGCCTGGCACTTAAACGGTTTATGAAGCCTATGCTGGCGGCTACAGAACCATCAACGTTTTGGGAATGGCTGGATGTGGTGGAAACGGCCGTGCCTGCCCACGAAACCCTCGCCGAACTCCAAAAACGCACCTGGTTCCCCATGCCCAAAGACAAAGCCCTACTGGCTCATTCGCAAAATTTACCCTAACACGCTAAACTTCTCCGCTTGCCGCCACTTAGCCAGCCAAAATGCAGGCCGAGGCGCAAACTTTACTTGCAACATGGAGGCACACTATGACTAATGACATACAACCAAAAGAAGGCGAATTTGTCCGGGTAGCCTGCGGTGGATCAATGGAATTTACGGCCGATACGCCCTGGGCAATCTATCAAGGTGAAGTTGTTGCTTTTTGTACAGAAGGCTGCAAGAGAACATTTGAGCAAGACCCGGACCCGTTTATGGCGG
>CAZRIB010000590.1:0-2280 GCA_964600035.1 uncultured Ardenticatenaceae bacterium
GTATTCAGCCATTTGACCAGCCAAACGTCGAAGCCGCCAAAGTGCAGGCACGGAAAATGGTGGCAGCCTACAAGGAGACTGGGAAATTGCCGGAAGGAGAAACCGCACCGGTAACGGCCGTGGCTTTGCAGCAGTTCCTCACCCAGGCACAGCCAAACAACTACATTGCCATTCAAGCCTATGTCACCCCCACCCCACAAACAGATGCCCTTCTGCAAACTTTGCGGCGGCAGCTTCTCAGCCAAACCCGGCTGGCAACAACTGTTGGCTATGGCCCCCGCTTCCTCCATTCCACCGGCCAGCTTCACAAAGGCGATGGCGGCATCGGTCTCTTCATCCAACTAACATCTGAACCGGAAAACGACCTGCCCATTCCAGATGAAGCAGGCGAAACCGCCTCATCCATGACCTTTGGCATCCTCAAACTGGCCCAGGCCCTGGGCGATGCCAAAGCCCTGCAAGAGGTAAACCGCCGTCTCATCCGTTTCCATTTAGGGAAAGACGTTTTATCGGGGTTAAACAACTTGCTCTCGAAAGAATAAACATGGCTTACTGCTTTACAACAGCCCCCTTGCACCGGGGGCTGTTTTTTATCCCGCAGCCTTAGCCGTTACTAAAGTAATAGAAGCCATCCATTACCTTCTGGCAGTAAATACGACGCATTTTCCAGAGCATGCTGCATGACAAAGGAGTTCTTTGGCTCCTACCGACCACGGTCAATAAAAAATGCGGCAGATGGCAAGCGGTAAGCGGTAAGTACAGCAGGGATACTGCGGCTGCGCGCCACCCGCTTTAATCCTTAATCATCAACCATCAATCTTTATTTTTAGAGAGGATAAACAATGAAAGATAAACCCACCACCATTGTCATTTTTGGCGCTTCGGGCGATTTAACCCGCCGTAAGCTCATCCCTGCTCTTTTCAACTCCTTTGCCAAAGGCCGGCTGCCGGATTCTTTTTACATTGTGGGGTTTGCCCGCCGCCCCTGGGATGATGCCCAATTTCGAAATCTTTTAATGGAAGGCATGCAGAAATATGCGCCAGATCATTACGATTTGGAACAATGGCAGGCTTTTCAGTCGCGCATATTTTATGTGAAAGGGGATCTGGATACGGCCGAAGATTATGCCCTGCTGAAAAATGAGTTGGCAAAATTGGAAGGCGGGCCATCTAACCGGTTGTATTACATGGCTACAGCCCCTGGCTTCTTTGTGCCTATTGTCAATCACCTGGGTCGCCAACAAATGGTGCAGGAGAGTGACGGCTGGCGGCGTACGGTTGTAGAAAAGCCATTTGGCCGCGATCTGGCTTCTGCCAGAGCGTTGAATGAGGCCATTCATCGCGTATTTGCAGAGCACCAGATATACCGCATTGACCATTACCTGGGGAAGGAAACTGCCCAAAATATTTTGTACTTTCGCTTTGCCAATACCATTTTTGAGCCGGTATGGAATCGTAATTATATAGACAATGTGCAAATTACAGTGACGGAAAGTGTGGATGTCGGCCAGCGGGCTGGATATTACGATAAGGCCGGGGTGGTTCGGGATATGTTTCAGAACCACTTGATGCAGTTGTTGGCGCTGGTCGGGATGGAGCCACCTGCTTCTTTTGAAGCGGATGAAATTCGGAATGAGAAAGCAAAATTACTCAAGGCGATTCGGCCCATTGATTTGAATGATACGGTACGTGCCCAATATGCGGGTTACCGGCAGGCGGAGGGGGTGGCACCAGATTCGCAAACGCCAACCTATGCGGCGATGAAGCTGTTTGTGGACAATTGGCGTTGGCGTGATGTTCCTTTTTATTTACGGTCTGGCAAGGCGTTGAAGCAGAAAAACACGGAAATCATCATTGAATTTAAGCGTCCGCCGCATTTGATGTTTTCGCATTTGAAGGAGGAAGAGATGACGCCCAATATTTTGTCGCTTTGCATTCAACCAGACGAGGGGATTCATCTGGCTTTGGAGGCGAAGGTGCCGGATTCTCACGAGACGCAGGGGGTGGATATGGAGTTTCATTACCGCTCGACGTTTAAGGGGAATTCGCTGCCGGATGCGTATGAGCGGCTGCTGCTGGATGCAATTCGGGGGGATGCGTCTTTGTTTACGCGGAGTGATGGCATTGAAGCGGCATGGTCGTTGATGGATCCGGTGATTTATGGCTGGGAGAAGTTTTCGAATGCACCGGAGATGCAGGTGTATGAGCCAGGAAGTTGGGGGCCGCTGGCGGCGGATGTGTTGTTGAGTAGAAACGGCCGTGTCTGGCGCAGAGGCTGCA
>CAZRIB010000591.1:0-2276 GCA_964600035.1 uncultured Ardenticatenaceae bacterium
CATTTTCATTCATGGTGTTGAGCGCGCTGCTCATGTCGTCTCCTTCGAATTTACTAAAGATGATTGATGATAAAAAACGAGCCAGGATTTACTTGCATACCTGCCACATTTGGGCAATGATAACGTTGGTAACAATCCCCAATCTTCTAACCTAAGCAAAAAAGGATTGCATAACAAGATGAATCGGTATTTTATAACAGTTGCCGGAAATATCGGCGTGGGAAAATCAACACTGGTCAAACTACTTGCCGGACAGTTAGCATGGCGGCCATTTTATGAGGGCTTTGCAGAAAACCCATACCTGGAAGATTTCTACAGTGATATGTCCCGGTGGGCATTTCATTCGCAGTTATTTTTCCTGACACAGCGTTTGGAGCAGCACGGCCGTTTATTGCAGCATCAGCACGAAGGCACCGTCATCCAGGACCGCAGTGTCTATGAAGATGCCGAGATATTTGCCAAAAATTTATACCTCCAGGGAAACATGGCAGAAAGAGATTGGCAAACTTATTGGCGCATTTACCAAACATTATCCAAACTCCTTCGTCCGCCCAACCTCATCGTCTATTTACGCGCATCCGTCCCCACTCTAAAAAAGCGAATTGCCCTACGTGGCCGGACTTACGAACAAAATATTGACGTAGATTATTTGCAACAACTTAACACGCTGTACGATGAGTGGATTGACAACTTTACCCTCTGCCCCGTGTTAACAGTAGAAACAGACAACTTAAATTACGTACAGTACGAAGCCCATCTTTCGGAGATCATCCACCGCATTCAACAAAGGCTGCATGGTAAAGATGTGTTGACATTGGGTGAATAGCCTGTGAAAAGTGGGCAAATATAGCATAACTCGCCTTCACGAAATGCATCGCCTCTACTTATAATGAATACACAAGCCGTAAACCGATTGCATTTCAGGAGAGTATTGGATGCACAATGATAACCCACTTATTTTAATTGCTGACGATCAGGCTGGCATTATCCGCATGTTGACCATGGTGCTTGAAAAAGCCGGTTACCGTGTTGCCCCTGCTTATAATGGAGAAGAAGCACTGGAAATAGCAGAAAGGCAAAAGCCCGATTTGGCTATTTTGGATGTGATGATGCCCGACTTATCCGGGATTGATGTATGCCGCAAGATTCGCCAAATGCCTTCGGTTGGGCGCATTCCCATTATGATGCTAAGTGCAAAAGGACAAGTTCCTGACAAAGTGCTTGGATTTGAAGCGGGCGCGGATGATTATGTGACCAAACCCGTTGCCAGAGAAGAGCTGCTGGCACGGGTAAATGCTCTGCTCGTTCGCGCCCAATATGCCCATGGTTCGCAGACAATGGGACGAGTTATTTCGTTTGTGGGAGCTAAAGGTGGTGTTGGGAATACAACTTTGGCTCTGAATTTGGGCGCATTGTTGGCAAAGGATGGCTCTCGGGTGGTTGTAACGGAACTGCGAAATGAACCGTCAACGGCCGTATACCAATTAAATTTGTCACCCGTTCAGGATTTAGGCGATCTCCTTTCTCTGCCCGAAACAGAGCTAACAGGCAAAGCTATTGCCCGGGCAATCACCCGTCATACCAGCGGGCTGAGATTGCTTTCTGCACCGCAAACGGCCGCTTACGACACTCTCCCTGTAGAGTATGCCCACATCATCGTCGATTATTTAGCCAGCAATCACGACTTCATACTACTTGACCTGTCCTCCATTAGCGGCGAAATGAACCGGCAAATGCTGGAACGCTCTCATGACATCTTGCTTGTCGTTGAACCTGAACCGGTGTCCTTTGCCGCCGCAAAAGCAAAGGCAGAGCAGCTTCGTGCCTGGGGTCTGTATGAGCGGGTTCGCTTTGTGGTAAATGTACGTACTGTCTCCGCATCTGCGTATACCAGAGATGCCGTAGAGCAGGAATTATTAGGCAAGGCTGACGTAAACGGCCGTATCATTGGCTTTGTGCCCCCCGCTCCCGAAATTTTCCAAATGGCCTCCAAACAAGGCCAGCCATTGGTCATCATGAAACCAGACAACATCTCCGCCCAGGCCATTACCAACATCTTTGAGCTGTTGAAAAAATCTGAGCCACTGCCAGTTTAATTGTACCCGTTCAGATGGAACACCGAGTTGCACGGAGAATAGAACACGTAATCCGAAGTCCGTATACCGTTTTCCGACGAAGTTACCAGAGGTAGTACACACGAATTACAAATTACAAATTACGAATTACGGGTACTAGCTGACCAACTGAACGCTTATTTTAATACACGGGTTCTGTGT
>CAZRIB010000592.1:0-2276 GCA_964600035.1 uncultured Ardenticatenaceae bacterium
GGGATGTCGGTGTGGTCAAGAATGGCCTGTACCAAATCGCGCAGCCCGGCCTTATTGCCAAAATCATGGCCGTAACTGCCAAGATGCACCCCTGTCAGCACCGCCTCCTGATAGCCTGCCGCAGCCAGGGCTTGAATTTCGGTCACCACATCGCCCAAACGCCGGCTCTGGCCTTCCCCTCTGGCGACGGTTGTCACGCAAAACGTACATTTATTGTTGCAGCCATCTTGCGCTTTAACGAAGGCACGGGTGTGGCTGGCGGCGCCGGCTAAAAATTCGCGCAGCACGGGTTCCTGCTCAAACACAGGCAGGTCGATGCGGGCGTTGGGGTCCAGCATGTGGGCAATTTGGGCTTTGTCTTTGTTGACGACCACACGCCCCGCCCCATCAATGCGCCCGACTTCTTCCGGGGCAATGGTGGCGTAGCAGCCGGTTAGCACAATTTCTGTGTCGGGCTGCTGGCGATGCAGACGGCGGGTGAAGGTGCGGGCATCACGGGCGGCTTCGCTGGTAACGGCGCAGGTGTTAATGACAACTTTGTCGGCTTGCTGTGGCGAATCGACGATTTGATGCCCGGCAGCCAAAAGTTGTCGGCCCAGGGTTTCCATTTCGCTGTGGTTTAGGCGGCAGCCAATGGTGTGCAGATAAACTTTCATGGGGTGGATTGTAACGCAGGGGGGAGACAAAAAAAAGTAACGGCCGCTTTAAGAGAAACGGCTGTTACTTTTCAAAAAGGAGGCATCCATGAACAACCAACCATTAACGTCGGCGATTAAACGAGCTGCTTCGTCCAGATGACGGCATAAACATCGTTGGTGGCAAATTAAACCCATGAACCTTCAGCCGCTTTTCACAAACCGGGCGAACACCACCAGCAACAAACTCACCCAGCACCTTGCCATCTTTTTCCCCTTGCTCCTCAAATTTGAAGATATCCTGCATCACCACAGTGTCCCCCTCCATGCCCGCAATTTCCGTGATATTTGTCACCTTACGCGAACCATCACGGAAACGTGCCTGCTGCACAATCAAATCCACAGCCGACACAATTTGCTTACGCACAACCGACAATGGCAAATCCATGCCCGCCATCAACACCAGCGTTTCCAAACGGCTGATTGTGTCGCGGGGGTTATTGGCGTGAATCGTTGTCATGCTGCCATCATGGCCGGTATTCATCGCTTGCAGCATGTCCAGCGCCTCCCCACCACGACATTCACCCACCACAATACGCTCGGGGCGCATACGCAGCGAGTTTATGACCAGGTCACGAATCGTGATTTCATTCTTGTCTTCCAACGATGCCTTTTTTGTTTCCAGACGCACCACATGGGGCTGCTGCAAGCTCAATTCTGCCGCATCCTCAATGGTGACAATCCGTTCTCCTTCTGGAATAAAACTGGACAGCACATTGAGCAAGGTGGTTTTACCAGACCCCGTACCACCGGAAACAATGATGTTTAGCCGGGAGACAACGGCCGCTTTCAAAAAGTCTGCCATGTCCTGATTCAGCGACCCAAAATTAATGAGGTCTTGAATGCCAAAAGGCGTTTTGGAAAATTTACGGATGGTGATATTGGGGCCGTCAATGGCACAGGGCGGAATGACGGCATTAACACGAGAGCCATCGGGCAAACGGGCATCAACCAGTGGAGATGAGCGGTTTACGACTCGGCCTAATGGTTCAATAATTTTGCGGATAATCCGCTCCACATGGGCATCGTCATTAAAGATAATATCGGAAACCATCAACTTGCCTTTGCGTTCAATGTAGGTCAAATCTGCCCGGTTGACCATGATTTCCGAGACGGTATCGTCTTTTAGCACCTGCTCTAATGGGCCGAAGCCAACAATTTCGTCTACCAATTCTCTAAAGAATTGCGATTCCAAATCTGGCGGAACGGAGATGCGGGCATGCTGCCGGGCCAATTTGTACCGTTCTTTGATAAGTGCAATGGTTTCTGGAGACCGATCCAGTTTAACTTTTTGGGGCAGGGAAGATTCTATTTTTTCGGCCAACCATAATTTGAGGCGGGCTAATTCAGGATTGGTTGCCATGTTGATGGGAGCAGTTACACCTTTCACCTGGCTCATGTTCATGTTGTTTGATCCTCACTTCTTGACAATTTGCACGAACGTCCGCTTGTATTATGGCAATGTTTGGTTTGTGAACCTATAGCATCTTGTTACCATGACGAAATTCCTAGTACTCAGTCACATGTGAAATGAGAGATTAGATTGGTTCAATCTCCGAGATTGAACCAATCTTTGTATCC
>CAZRIB010000593.1:0-2274 GCA_964600035.1 uncultured Ardenticatenaceae bacterium
AATGGTGAATGGTAAATGGTGAATGGTGAATTTGGTTCGGTTG
This sequence comes from uncultured Ardenticatenaceae bacterium, assembly GCA_964600035.1. Classification (GTDB taxonomy): domain Bacteria; phylum Chloroflexota; class Anaerolineae; order Promineifilales; family Promineifilaceae; genus CAZRIB01. The sequence continues at coordinate 44 of CAZRIB010000593.1, forward strand.
GGAGGATAGCACATACAAGGCTGCTTCCTCAAGGTTGACTTTACTGAAAAAACCGCAAAAAATGCAAAGCGTGCAAAGGTTTACCTGATAAAATCCGTGTCATCTGTGTTTATCCGCGTCCTTTTTCGGAAGTCTAAAGTTTCTTTGTTAGAATTTTACGGTATGATTGGCCGCAAGGGAGAAATAGAGGGGAACTACCAATCTTTAATCTCCAATCTCCAATCTCCAATAATGATGAATTGTTACTTTCGGGGAGGAATGCACAATGACACTTTCTCAAAAGACGGCAAACCTTTATAAGCCGGACAGCCGGTTTGATTTGTTAACCTGGCCGGTAATCGGCCGTTTGCTGCGCTGGCGGTGGGGGCGGCTGGTTTTTCAGTTGTTTTTGCTGCTGATTGCCATTTTAGTTGTGTATGATGGCTTTACGGGGCGGCAGTTGGCGCCGCAAAATTTGGCGACGGTCTCTATTTGGCTGGAGTACCGGGGCATTATTGTGCTGGTTTTGCTGCTGGCGGGCAACTTTTTTTGCATGAGCTGTCCGTTTACGTTAACGCGGACATTGGGGCGGAAGCTGGCTGGAAACGGCCGTAAATGGCCGCGCGCCCTCCGTACAAAATGGGTTGCCATCACCATCCTCGTCATTTACTTTTTCCTGTACGAATGGCTGGATTTATGGGCCAGTCCAGCCTTGACTGCGTGGATCGTCATTGGCTACTTTCTGCTTTCATTTGTCCTGGAACTTCTTTTTGAATCATCCCCATTTTGCAAATACGTTTGTCCCCTTGGCAGCTTCAACTTTGCCAGCGCCACCATATCCCCCACCCAAATTAAAGTACGTGACCGGGATGTTTGCCGGACGTGTGTAAACAAAGAGTGCATTAACGGCAACGGCGACGTGTTAGGGTGTGGCACACAGTTATTTGCGCCCCAGATTAAAAGCAATCTGGACTGTGTTTTTTGTCTGGACTGCACCCGCGCGTGCCCGCATGAAAACATTGGCTTGTTTGCCCGCTCGCCATTGGAAGAACTAAAGCGAGATAGCTGGAAAAAACGGTGGGACGTGTCATTTTTTATTTTGGTATTTGCGGCCACGGCGTTGAGCAACGCCTTTGGCATGGTTCCCCCGGTTTTTGCGGCGGAGGAATGGTTGGGCAGGCTGTTCGGTTTTACAACGGATGGCTCGATAACCGTTTGGGAAGAGGGAGCACTGCTCTTGCTGATTTTTGGTACGTTGAACATTTTGCTGCCGATAGGTGTGGGGTTGGGTGTCTCCTGGCTGAGCCGGGCTTTGGCTGCAGGCCGGGCAAAAAGTGAGCCGCTGCGGGTGGTGCTGGCGCGGTATGTGCCAGCGTTTGTGCCGCTTTCATTTGCAATTTGGGTGTCTCATTACGGCTTTCATTTTGCTACGGGTGCGCTTTCCATTATTCCGGTGACGCAGTTCTTCTTTGCAGATATTGGTTTGCCGATTTTTGGGGAGCCGAATTGGATGCTTGGCCCCATTATGCCGCTAAATTGGCTGCTGCCTCTGGAAATTGCGGTGACGGTGCTGGGGCTGGGAGTGAGTCTGTATCTGGTTGGGGAGCGGAGTAAGTTGGGGAATAACGGCCGTTCCGCATCTGTTTGGGTGCAGCTTCCCTGGATATTGCTGTTGGTGCTGCTGGCGTATACGGCCGTTACCCTGTTTGGTATGCCCATGGAAATGCGCGGGACATCCCTCATGGGGTCATAAATAATAGTAGGACGCAGATTGGCAAGATAAACGCAGATTTTTCACTATCTAAAAATAATGCCAATCTTGTCAATCCACGTCCCCCAATAAAACGAAGTAATTATGATGCTTCTTCTGTTTCCACGCGCTCGACCAAAATTTTGCAGTCGGTTACGAGGGCGGCAATGAGGGCAACGGCCGTATAGGCTGGCAGCAGGGCGATACCGGCAATACCAAAAGCAAGAGGCAGTTCTACGTTGATGTGTTTGGCCTCATTGCGAATGATGATGCGGCGAACGGCCGTTTCGTGCAGCAACTTTTTCACCGTTTCCCACAACTCTTCACTGGCAACCACAAACTCCTCCTGCCACCGTTTTCCTTTACCGCCTTCCTCTTGCTTCAACTCTTCTTCCGTTACTTTAATGGTTTCTGGTTCGTCATTCATGTTTCAAGCTCCTTTTTACAACATTTCAAGTAACGGCCATTACGCAAAACAGCAAAAATGGTTGCACAAAGGTTG
>CAZRIB010000594.1:0-2274 GCA_964600035.1 uncultured Ardenticatenaceae bacterium
GGCAGCAAAAAGACAATGCGCGCACCGGTGTAACTATAAAAGGAAAGACCGAGGAAGATGCCTGCCAGAAACGGCCGTTTCCAAAACCACGCCGCCAGCACCAACAACACCGGCTCCAAAATCGGGCGCAGGCCAATACGGCTAAAAATAACAGGCCACCAGCTCACCGCCACCCCCAGGCCAGCCGCCACAGCCGCCAGCGCGCCCCATTCCCGCTTTACCCAACGCAGCACCAACGCCACCAGCACCATTCCCAGATACACCGCCGGTAAACGCGCCGCAAGCATATTGTCGCCAAACAACTTTTGAAACGGAACAGACCAATAATGGTATAACGGCTCATGCCCATATCCTTCCCGAAAGAAAAAGGCATGTTCTCCCTGCTGAATAAAATGGGCAACGTCGGCATTCAAAACTTCATCCTGTGCTAACCCCGGCGGCACATCCAGCAAAACAGCCAGCCGGAAGATGGCCGCAGCCAGCAAAACGGCCGCTGCCCAACCCAAAAAATTCCGTCGAAACAAAGCCAAGTCAGCGAAGGTCATAAATCATTATCGAGTAGCCAATGCGGGCATCTGGCTCACGCTGGCGAAACCAGGCATACACCCCAGACTCCGGCAAGGGCAGTTCCATTAAATTGCTCACACTAATGGCATACACACCCGGTTCTGGCGCAGCCGTATTAAACGGCGGGTTTGTCCACTGCGACAAAAATTCGGCTTCAGGAAAACCGGGAAGCGGTTCGTGAGGAATGGCGTAATAAGCCGGTTCGGCCGTGCCAAACCAACCCAGCTTCACCTGCGCCACATCATTCTCAGCCATCCACTGCTGCAAACGGAGCAGGTCTTGTCCCCAGTCAATGTTGCTGTCCAGCAGGATGCGGTAGCCATTTTCCGGCCCGCCAGCTGCCCGGTTAAAGTAGCTCAAATAGTGGGGATGGATGGACAGCGCGGTAAACAGTTGGGCAGCCAGCAAAAGCACAAAAACAGAAGATGAAATCCGCGTCAGCCGTGTTAATTGGTGTTCTTTTGCCACCACGCCAACAAGCACCATATAAAGGAAAGGCAGCATGGGCAGCAAGTGCCGGTAACCCAAATTCAGGTCGCTGGCAAGGGTGACGGCAAAGTATAAGACGGGAGGTGTCAGCAGGTAGAGGGTTTTGGCGCGAGACGGCCGTTTCCACAACAGCCACCCCGCCGCCAATGGCAAAGCCAACAGCACCACCAACGGCGTTTTGGCCGCAAACGCCACCGGAAAATAAGCCGCAAATCCCTCCGTCGAAAATTGCCCCAGCAAATAGGCCTGCCGCCCGCCAGAAGTCAGGGTTAAAATTTTGGCAATGCCCGCCCAAAAAGTGGGCATTGGTGCAGAAAAACCGTTCAAAAAGGCAAACGTCTCTCCCGGCATTTGCAGCGTGCCCCACTCAAAACCAAAAATCGCCCACACAACGGCCGTTGCCGCTAAACCCGCCGTCAAATAGAGCCACAGCCGCCGCCCGGCCTCGCGCCAGGACCACGGCCTTTCACCGGGCAAAAACGCCATCAGGGCAAAAATGGGCACAAAGCCCAACATGGACAATTTGCTGCCAAACGCACACCCCAGGGTAACGGCCGTTACCAGCCAGCGCCCCCGGGTTGGTTTTTGCCACAAACGCCACAACGCCCACGCCGCCAAAAAGAGGAACAGCGTCCCACCCAAATCCGTTGTCACGTAACGGCCGTGTGCCAGCACATTCGGGTCAAACAACAGCAGCGCAAACACCAACAGCCCGGCCTGCCGCCCCCACAACACCCCAGCCCAACGAAAAGCCGCCAGCGCCAGCCCCAACGTCAGCACCACAACCGGCAGCCGCGCCAAAAAAAGCATCCGCCCCACATCATGGTTGTAATCCCACAACAACAAATCGGCGAACACATACCAGTACACATCCGGCGGCTGCCGTTCCCAACTGGGATGATCCAGCGGCAGGCGAATATCGGGCATCGTCAACAAAGGCAGCGCGGAAATGGCATTGACCAGCGGGGGATGTTCCAGGCTGAGACGCGGGTCACCCGTGCGCAAGAAGGCCAGCCCGCGCGCAATGTGGTTCTGCTCATCCATTGTGGGACTGTCCATTACCAGACTGTCCAGCGCCAGCCACCAAAAAAGCAGCACAAACGCCACCATCAGCCAGAGAGTTGTTTGCCGTGACCACTGTTTCATATCTGCGGGATTATAGGCCACCCCTTGCAACCTGCAACTTGCACCCTGCCCTGCCAGCTACTAGAATCCTGC
>CAZRIB010000595.1:0-2268 GCA_964600035.1 uncultured Ardenticatenaceae bacterium
AATCTGTCTATATATCTGGTACACGTAACCCGAAGTCCGTATACCGTTTTCCGACGAAATTACCAGAGACGGAGCACACGGATTACGGATTACTGAATACAGGTACTGGCTGACCAGCTAAACGCTTACCAACTGAGTGGTATCGTCTAACTAACCATTCGTTTTTAACTTGGCAAGATTGGTTCAATCTGCCAGATTGAACCAATCTGAAAACCGCTAACTTATTTACGAACGCTTACTAACGCATCCTCTACGGCAAAATTAGCACCGGGCGGTTGGCTTCTTTCAGAATTTGCCATGCCTGATCCTCCAGCAAAATGGCCGGAAGCCCGTGTTTGCGATGTGCCCCTATTACGATCAGGTCAAATGACCCGGTTTGTGCTTCTACCAATATCTCGTCCAGAACAAGACCATGCCGCAAAACCAGACGCTGGGGAATGCCCGCTTCTGCCAACAGCCGGGCATCTCGCCGAAGTAATTCGCCTTCTGGTGTATCGCCTGCCATCAATTCTTCGGCTGTGGCGCGCAGCTGCTTGCCGGGTATGCCCGGCCCGGCGCTAATTTGTGACATGACGTGAAGAACGGTGACATCGATTTGCTGAATGATGGCCGCCGGAATGGTGGTAAGGAAGCGGGCAAGGAGGGGGGGATCGGTGACGCCGCTGTCGCAAAGCAGGATGTGGCGCAGGGGTGTGCTGTGGTCTTTGGCAATGAGGACGGGAATGTTGGCGTGGGCGATGATTTGCTGGGTGGTTGGCCCCATGAGTTTGGCGCGCCAGTCGGATGACGGCCGTTTCCCCATTATCACCATGTCGTAGGGATGCGTGGCAATTTCTTGCAAAATGGCCTTTGCCGGATGGCCGGTGTGCCCGGAGATGATGCTGGTGGTAATTTGTGGCTTGCGGGATGGCGAAACGGCCGTTTCCAAACGCTGCACCACCTTATCCACAATCTCCACTCTGGAGGCAGTCACTTCCGTCTGGCGGGTAACAGTCAACACAGTGAATGACGTTTGCACCAGATTTGCCCATTCAACTGCCATTTCCACGGCCACATCTGAATAGGGAGAGCCATCAACGGCTAATAAAATTCGCATTAAACCACCTCACCATACCAGCAGCAGTACCGGCAAAAGTAAAATGACCGCCAAAAACAACAACAGGTGCCGGTTGTCGGCCGTTATCCAGGCCACAGTCTGTAAAACTGCTCGTTCATACGGCCGTAACAATAAAAATTGAATCATCAGAGAGGCAGCCGCCACGCCAGCCATTTGAGTCAGCACAACAGCAACGACCTGCGGATTTTGCATGAGGGCAGCGGCCAACAACGTGTCTATAAATGTCGTCACATTTGCGCCCATAATGTAGGGAATCACATTTTCCCGACGAACAAAGCCGCGGTTGCTCAGGGGAACCAAAATGCTCAGCGAGACACTAACCGACATGGAGATGAGGGTCAATGCTGCACCCAGCAAAAACATGACAATTGGCCGGTAAACGACCCGTGACATACGGCCAAATTCGCTTTCGCGCAGGGTCATTTCCGGCAGGCAGCGGTCAAACAGGTTGAAGCTGGTCATCATGATGCCCATGCCCACTAAAAAGAGTGCCCATTCCGGCAGATAAGTGGATGCAAGGATGAGCAGCGGGTCAAAGAGTACGGCCGTAACGGCCGTTACCCCACTCCCCCCCGGCATATACCAGCCATCAAACCAGCCAGCCGGCAGTGCCACCAACCCAAACCCCAGCGTCAGCAGCTGCAGCGTTGCCGTTACCAACAAAGCCAACAGCCCCATGCTCAAACTGGTTGCCCTGTCCCTGCCCCGCAGGACATAAACAAACCCCACAAACAACACAATGAAACTGGCCCCCAACCGGCTGCCAGAAATCATGGTAAACGCCCCCAGCCTGTCCAACACACCGGCATCCATAAAGGTCAATGCCGATGCCGCCACGGGAGAGCCGCTCATAATGAGATAAGCAAACAGCCAGCCAAAACCCAGGCTGTTAAGTGGCGTGTCGATGGCAATTTTTTGGCGAACAAAGGGCGTAAGTGCCTTTGCGCCATCCTTCATCATGAGAATTGCCCACACAAACAAAAACAGGCTGAGAAAAAACAGCAAAAGCTTTCCACTGCGCCGCCTGAAAGTTTGGGACATAGCACATCTAACTGACAAGATGACCGGGTAACCAATCCCCCAATCTCTAATCTCCCAATCTCTAATCTCTCAATCTCTAGTCTCCCAATTCGACCTTAATAACTCAATTC
>CAZRIB010000596.1:0-2263 GCA_964600035.1 uncultured Ardenticatenaceae bacterium
ACGGGCTTGCCACCAATCACCCACAAATGGTACTATGGTACTCAGTTCACTGTTTGGTGGGTTAACTATGCACACCTTTTACTACCCAGACCACAATCGCCATGACCCCGAAAGCCTCCCGCAGCCGGATATTTTAGGCAACCATTTTTTGGAAATTGCCAGGCGCGGCCAAATCCTTATCGAAGCTGTCCAACAAGCAAATTTAGGCCCAATGACGCCGCCTGGAGATTTTGGTATTGAGCCGATTGGTGAAGTACATGAACACGGCATGTTATCCTTGCTGCAAAACGCCTACGACCGGCTTGTGCAATTGCAGGACTCGCCAGCCGCCATCCCGGACTATTTTCAAATTGGAACAGGGCGGGTTCCACCGCGCAAACCACGCTCACTAATGGGGCAGCTTGGTTATTATTGCAATGACATGATGACGCCGATTATGGCGCATACCTGGGATGTGGCTTATTGGACAGCGCAGACGGCACTCAGTGCGGCGGCATTGGTAGCAGCAGAAGGGGATGCCAAGGCGTATGCGTTGTGCCGGCCGCCGGGACATCATGCGGGCAGTAATTTTTTTGGGGGGTATTGTTATTTGAATAATGCGGCCATTGCTGCTCATTGGCTGGTGCAGCAGGGTTATCGGGTGGCGGTGCTGGATATTGATTTTCATCACGGGAATGGCACGCAGGATATTTTTTACGGCCGTTCCGATGTCCTGACATGCTCCATTCACATTGATCCCCTTTTGGATTATCCCGGCTTTTGGGGCTTTGCCGACGAATACGGCGCAGGGCACGGACAAAACTTCAACTTCAACTACCCACTGCCATACCAAACCAGTGAAGCCGAATATTTGATAACACTCCATGAAGCGTTGGAAAAAATCCGGCTGTTTGTGCCGGATCAACTGGTTATCTCGCTGGGTGTGGACGCATTGGCAGATGATCCAGTTGGGGGCTTTGAGTTGTCGCCAGCCAGTTACGGCCGTATTGCCCAGGCCATTGCCGGGCTAAATATGCCAATGATCATCGTGCAAGAAGGAGGGTATAATTTAGACAAAATGGGAACGGCCGTAGTCACCTTCCTGCAAAACCTTGCCTGACAAACAAACAACAATCAACCGTCAACAACAAACAGTCAACAACAACCCACAGCAAACACGTTGGAGGCGCTGCCCGTGCAAAAAAACGTTAGCAACCCCACCCAATCAATCTCAGTCATTATCCTGTTTGCATTCTCCCTCTTCTGGACATGCTTTTCATCCATATTTCTCGTCGTAGGTATCACCCAGGATATCCTTGGCATGGCCATCATTGGCGGATTATTTGTCCTCATTGGCCTTGTACTCTTCCTTTATACACTCTTGTTATTCTATACACGTCGCCGGGTTGGCAAACCAGACATCATGCTCAGCAGCACCACCTTGCGCATCGGTGAAACATTCGACTACAACCTCACCCATCAATTCAAAAACAGCATTCAAGTTGACAAAATTACTGTAAAACTGGTTTTTCGGGAAACCGCCACATACCAACAAGGCACAGACACAAGAACCGTGGTCCACGACCACATCATACAAAATTTTGAAGAGCCGGGCAGGCACTTTAAGGCACGTGAATTCCTTCAACTCAACTACAAAATGCAAATCCCTTACAATGCCATGCACTCTCTGGAAGTACGGCGAAACAAACTGGAATGGTTTGTTATCTTTGAGCTGGACATTCCGCGCCTGCCCAATTTTGTGGAACAAACAAAGTTAACCGTTTTGCCAGAATATGTTGGAGGCAATCAATGAGCAGCGACACTATCACCATTCAGTTGAACAGCAGCGACACCACTGGCAAAGGTTATCGCTTCCATCCCGGAGAAATCATAAGCGGCAGTGTCACCATTTACCCAGACCAAGATATTAACTGCAAGCACTTATATATTCGCCTGCTTTGGCAAACAAGGGGACGGGGCACGCGCTTTTTGCAAAAGATTGCTGAACAAGATGTGTTTCAGGGCGAACTGCGGCAGGGAATGCCGCGTACATTTGACTTTTCGTTTACGTTACCCAAAAAACCATGGAGCTATGAGGGGCATTACATCAGTATTGATTGGGCGGTGGAAGTGCAAATTGATGTGCCCTGGAAAAAGGATTTGAAACAGATTGAAACGTTTTTAATGTACCCTGACCCCCCTGCGATGGCAGAGGAGTTGGGTTCAACCTGGTAACGACAAACGCGGCAAGGATGCTGCGGGTGCTGTCCTGATAACCTTAAAT
>CAZRIB010000597.1:0-2246 GCA_964600035.1 uncultured Ardenticatenaceae bacterium
CCAATCTCCCAATCCCCCAATCTCCAATCTCCCAATCTCCCAATCTCCAATCTCCAAATCTCCCAATCCCCCAATCTCCCAATCTCCCCAATCACCCCACCACCAGCCGCCAAAGTGCAAACACAGCTTCATCAAACCCTTTTAATGTTTCACGAAACGGTTCGGCCGGAAATTCTTGCGGGTTGGCTAACAAAGCCGTCACTTCCGGGTCATTGTACACACTTTCTGAAATGATAATGTCGTCACCAGAGGCAAATTTTTCCAGACGGGACGCAATGTTGACCGTAGAGCCAAAGTAATCGAGACGGCCGTTTAGATTCACCGCAATCGCCGCCCCATGATGCACGGCCGCTTTCAGGCGAAGCTGCCGGTTCTCGTTACCAACCGGCATGGCACGCAGCCGCATTTGCGCCGCGTACGCCGCCCGCAAAGCCGCCACCGGCCGCCGAAATGCCGCCATCACTGCATCACCAATTGTCTTGACCAGCACGCCCCCTTCCGCCTCAACCGCCTCTTGCAGCACCTCAAAATGGGACAAAACCAGACTAAACGCAGGCGCGTCGCCAATTTCTTTGTAAAGGCGGGTCGAGTCGCATAAATCCGTAAACAGGATGGTCAATGTGCCAACAGCAAGCTGATCACCCGGACGCAAGGCTTCGGCGGCAAACAAATCACGGTATTTTTGCAGCATGGTGACGTCTGCGGCCGTTGCCGCCTGGTCTGACCACGCCATCTCCTCCAGCACAAACAACTGCGGCAAATCGGTCTCATTGGCCAATGTCAGGGCTGGCGCTGGCACAAGGCACGCTTCAGGCGGTGTCACGCCGTCAGGACGCGCCTCAACCACGATTTGCCGCTCGCCAGCCTCATCCACCAGCACGTTTTGACTGCCGGGAATGGTAAAGGTGCGCAGCCGGTAACGGCCGTTTACCAGCACAGGTTCGGCCGTAACAGTCTGGTCTGGTTCCACCAAAAGCTGGGCAGCAATATGAGGCATCGCCTCCGGTCCGGCCGTGCAAAATTCCAACTGCTCCGGCACATGGCGAATGGACGGGTTCGGACGAAATGTCAGCTCCACCGACTTGTCAAACGCCGCCTGATAATCCAGATTACACGCCTCACAGTGAACCGTCTCGCCGACATCGCCCAGGTGCGGCGTTGAATGGCTGGCTCCCCGACAAGACGGGCACAGCATATCCCAACGGGCATCCAGCATACCTAACTGCGTGGCAACCAGACAAAGCTCCAGCAGCCGCCGCCGGGGAACGTGCCAATGGTCTGCCAGCACATACGGCCGTATCCGGTCTACATCCAAATCATCCCCCTCACGCAAAAAAGCCAGAAGCCGCCCCACCAGTGCCGGGTCAAATCCCTCCGCCGCCAGCCGCTGCTCAAAGTGCGCCAACCGTTCAATGGCTCCCGGCGCCAGCACAACCTGCTTGCCCGGCACATCCAAAAAAGATTGCCCGGCACTTGCCAATTCATCGTATCGGCGAAAAACAGCCCCGAATCGATGCTGAAACAACTGCCCTATTGCCAAAGGCACGGCCAGCCGTCCCAGCACGCCGCGAGGCCAAACGGTTACCTTGTAATTCAACAGAGAACCGCCTTCTGGCAGGGGCGTAAGCCGGGCGTCTATTTTCATTTTGCGCAGGGGCACAAGGGGATGGCTGTCGTAGTGACGGGTAACGCCAAAGTGAAACGGCCGTATCCATTCAAACGGCTCCTCTTCCCACGCCAACGGCACACCTAAAATTCGTACAGTCAGCCGCCGCCGTCTGCTAATTGGGCGGTTGGCATCAAACGTCTCCGCCTCATACGCTGGCAAGCCAGCATCCCGGTCAAACCGGTTTGTATCGGCCACATACGGCCAAAGCGCCGCCGGTGAAGCCTTCATTTGCCACTGCCATTGGTAGGTGAATGGATGATTGAACATGGATGCCTCTTTTTTGCGGTTTGTACACTGCCCCAATTATACGGAAGCCACACCTACAGGGATGTCCTCCCCCTGTCATTACTTACCCATCTTCACACACCTTTCACCCCCGTCTCACCCTACCCGGCTGCCCTATTTGCAATTCGTAAACTGTTTGTAACTGTACAGGTGATGCCAAAAACTAACCGCAAAGCGCGCAAAGGACGCAAAGAATTAAGGAAAAAATCGTTCTTTCTTCAATTCGCTGTCCTGCTTCCCGCCTAAAACAAATCCAGACCTGAATCGTTACAGTTGTTTACCATTAATCCAA
>CAZRIB010000598.1:0-2231 GCA_964600035.1 uncultured Ardenticatenaceae bacterium
GTGCGCAGCCCGTTGGACGAGTTACAAAGGACGAAGGCTGAAGGATGAAACCTGAAGAACGCATCGCCCAATTACGGGAAGAAATCAACTACCACCTGTACCGCTACCATGTGCTGGACAGCCCCATCATCAGTGATGCTGAATATGATGCCCTGTACCGGGAACTGGTCGAATTGGAAGCGGCGCACCCGGAACTGGTCACGGCCGATTCCCCCACCCAGCGCGCCGGCGCCGAACCTTTGGATGCGTTTGAAAAAGTCACGCACCCGGTCCCCATTCTCAGCCTGAGCAATGCCTTTGATACCGACGATTTGTTTGCCTGGCGGCAGCGCATTGCCCGGTATTTGCCAGACCCGGATGCGGAACTGGATTACATGGTGGAGCCGAAGATTGACGGCCTGACAGTGGTGTTGACATACCGGGACGGGTTGTTTGTGCAGGGGGCGACGCGGGGAAATGGCGAAGTCGGTGAAGATATTACCCCCAATTTGCGGACGATTCGGGCATTGCCGCAGCGCATCCCCGTCCCTAATCTCCAATCTCCAATTACCAATCTCCAATCTCCCCCCACCTACCTTGTTGTACGCGGTGAAGCATTTTTCCCGCTGGACAAATTTGAGGCGTTTAACCTGGCGCGGGCGGAGGCAGGTGAGCAGGTGTATATGAACCCGCGTAATGCGGCGGCGGGGTCTTTGCGGCAGTTGGATTCAACGGTGACGGCGCAGCGGCCGTTAACCCTGTATTGCTACGATATTGTGGCCTGGGAAGGCGGCGACATCCCCCCTAAACAAAGCGACCGGCTGGCCTTGCTGGCTGCCTGGGGTTTTCCGACCTCGCCCGATAACCAATACTGCCCCACACTGGCCGACGTAGCCGCCGCTTATCCCGAATGGATTGAGAAGCGCAACCGCCTTAACTATGAAATTGACGGTATTGTGGTGAAAATAAATGACCGGCCGCTGGCGGATAGTCTGGGCTTTGTGGGCAAAGACCCGCGCGGGGCTGTCGCCATGAAATTCCCGGCGCAGGAAAAGACAACCAGGCTGTTGGATGTGGTGGTGAACGTCGGGCGGACGGGAATTTTAGCCCCCAATGCGGTGCTGGAGGCTGTGGAAATTGGCGGGGTGACGGTGCGCAATGCCACCCTGCACAATTACGACGAAATTGCCCGCAAAGATATTCGCATTGGCGATACGGTGATTGTGAAGCGGGCTGGGGATGTGATTCCTTATATTGTGGGGCCGGTGGTGGATTTGCGTGATGGCTCGGAGCGGGTGATTGAGCCGCCCAAGGTGTGCCCGTCTTGTGGGGAAACGGCCGTTCGCGTGCCCGGAGAAGTTGCCATTTACTGCGACAATCCGGCCTGCCCGGCACAGTTGGTGCGCCGTGTGGAATATTTTGTTAGCCGGACAGCAATGGACATTGACGGTTTTGGGGCGCAAACAGGCGAACTTCTTATAAAGGAAGGGCTGATTCACGATGTGGCAGACATTTACTATCTGCGGCGCGACTTTTTGCTGGAACTGGAAGGTTTTCAGGAGAAGAAGGTTGACAATTTGCTCAATGGCATTGAGGCCAGCAAGTCCCAGCCGCCGGAACGACTGCTGACGGCGTTGGGGATTCGCTTTGTGGGCAGTGTGGTGGCGGCGCTGCTGATTGATGTGTTTGGCTCTATTGATGCGCTGGCGGCGGCTTCGCAGGAGGCGCTGGAAGCTGTAGACGGGATTGGCCCGCAAACGGCCGTTTCCATCACATCCTGGTTTGCCAATGAGCGAAACCGCCAACTGCTGGAAAAATTCCGGCAGGCAGGCCTGAACTTTGCCGCCGAAAAGAAAGCCACAGACGAAACGGCCGTTACCCTGGCAGGCAAAACATTCGTCATCACCGGCACACTGCCCACCATGTCCCGCGAACAGGCCAAAGCCTTCATCGAAGCACATGGCGGCAAAGTAACCGGCTCCGTCAGCAAAAAAACCGACTACCTGCTGGCCGGCGAAAAAGCCGGCAGCAAACTAACCAAAGCGCAGGCATTAGGTGTGCCGGTTATTGACGAAGCCCAACTACGGGAAATGGCTTCTTGATTTGGGATTGGTTCTCCTGTAAAAATGGGACACAGATGAGGGTAACACTACATTTAATCGTGGTGGTGTATTGTCGGGCATTGAAATGTCCTGCCGCAAATTAGAAACCCGTTGAAACGGGTTAATAACGACTTTTTGTGGCCGTTTTAG
>CAZRIB010000599.1:0-2218 GCA_964600035.1 uncultured Ardenticatenaceae bacterium
TCTTCATAATCAGAAAAATCAAGCAGGCTCAAATCCAGCCCGCCGTCCAGCCAGCCCATTTCCTCAATTGCGTCCTGAGCGGCTTCGTGCAGCATTTCGGCTTCTGCATCATTGAGCACACCTTGCAAAATTTCCCTTGCCAGGTCGCCCCCAATCAAGCCAACGGCTTCCACAGCCATCAACGCCACATCGGCATCGTCCTCTACAATGATTTTTTGCAAATAGGTCAGGAAGTCGCTGCTGCCAATGCCACCGGCGGCTCTGGCAGCTTCTGCACGAAAGGCTTGGGAGGAGCTGGTTAGCTCTTGAATAATGGCCGGAACCCAGCGCCGGTCTGCACTGGCCCCCATGGCAAAAATGGCACTCAGCCGGATGTCGTCTGAATCGTGCTGGTAGGCCTGTTCAATGATGGCCGGTACGCGTTCATGGCTGGATGATCCCAGTGCTTCTAATGCTGCCCGAAAAACGGCCGTATCCGGGTTTGGTCTGTCAATTTCGGCCAGCAAAGCCTCTTCAATGCGGGGCAAAATCCGTTTAGGAAGCTGTCCCCACTCTGCCATCAATACAAAATGCGCCAAAGCCGAAGCCGCCGCCGCCCGCACAGCCATATCACTGTCTGTTTGCATCAGCTCAATGATGGGACGCACCATTTGCGTATTGGTACAGTCCCAAAGTCCATCCAGCGCGGCCAAACGCACAGCCGGCAAGGGGTCTTGCAGCAGCCGGCGGAACACAGGCGTAAATTCCACCACAAAGTTGTCTTCAGTAATGTCTGCCAGATGGCGGGCAATTTCTTGCCGCCGGACATCGTCTGCCTCTGGCCAGCGCTGCTCAAACAAGGCCAGCGATTCGCTGCTCATGTCTGTCAGGCTGAACAATGAAGCGACGGATAAGGTTTCATCTTTCAAAATGGATTGCAGCACTTCGGGAAACGGCCGTTCCTGCTGTTTTTTCTTTCTACTTACATTCGACTTACTCATTTAACACCTCAAACAAAAGAAAGGGCATATGCCACATATGCCCTTACAAATTTCAATTAGGACGAACTGCCAAAAAGCCAGTTAAAACTCTAAAACAACGGATTAATAATATCCTGCACAATCAAAATAACCATCAAGCCCAAGAGCAAAGCCATCCCAATAATATGAACCATGCCCTCGCGTTCCGGTTCAATGCGGCGGCCACGCACGGCTTCAATCAGCACAAACAAAATTCGGCCGCCATCCAGCGCCGGAATGGGCAGCAAATTGGTCAATGCCAGCGCCACGTTAATAAAGCCAATAAAGCTCAATAACGGCGCAATGTTGCTGTTAGAAACAGAGACTTCCGCAACCTGCCCGGCCATTTGGCTAATGCCCACCACGCTAACAGGCCGCGCCTCGCTTGGGGCAATGTCCCCCCGAATCAGCATGGCCGGAACTTCAAAAAAGAGGCGTGTATATTCCCAGGTGGTTTGCAGTGCTGAACCAACGGCCGTTACCGGATTTTCTTTAATCTGCACACCCTGTGTATTGTATGCCAGCCCCACACCAATAGGCCCTTCTACCTCTTCATTATATTCACCGGGCAAACGCGGCACGATGGTGAATACCAGTTCTTCCCCATTACGCAGCATCACAAGCTCAACCGGCTCACCCGCATGTGCCCGCACTTCATCGCCAATCACATTGTTTTCGGCACGTTTGCCATTTACTTCCCAAAAAATATCGCCTTCCTGCAAACCAACGGCTTCAGCCGGTGAACCGGGGTCTACACGAGACACAGCAACGGCGGGTGTGCCAATGGTTTGGGCCAGCCAAAAAACAACGACAGCCATGATGATATTTGCCCCTGCCCCGGCAGCCAGCACAAAAAAGCGGGCGCGTTTGGATGCACCAGCCAGCCCGCCCGGCACTGTTGGGTCATCTTCACCGGCAGGGCGCACAAAGCCGCCCAATGGTATCCAGTTCAATGAAAACACCGTTCCTTTGCGCTCGCCCAGCTTCAAGGCACGCGGCGGAAAGCCAAAACCAAACTCTTCTACCCGAATGTTAGACAATCTGGCAGCGATAAAGTGGCCTAATTCATGCACCAGAATAATTGGGGTGAGAACGATGAAAAAGCCACCTAATGACCATAAAAATGATGAACTGAACATGTATTTTCCTCGTATAAATTAACCGCGTAAGCGTTCAGTGACACAGAGATTCACAGAGAAATCACGGAGTTTCACTGAGAA
>CAZRIB010000600.1:0-2218 GCA_964600035.1 uncultured Ardenticatenaceae bacterium
ATTAAAGTTGGGCATTTCTGCCGCTCTGTAAATCTTTTGTGGGAATCGGGATAAATGAAAAACATTAAACCTTGTGGCGTCACACTTTCATGATCCAATCATGGTTGTTTTTCTTGGGTGTGGATGATACATCAGGGTAATTTGCCTAGCAACGGGGTTTGGCGGGTTTTTGGGCTGGCGGTTCTCTTGATTGGGTTGTTTATGTTAAAATTGGGCAGCAGCAAAGGATGTGGGTTGTGAGTGAACGAGCAGAATTTTTATCCCAATTAGCCATTTTTGAAGATTTAACGGATGAGGAGTTGGCCGCGCTGGCCCGCATTGTGGAGGAGTATTCGTTTTCACGCGGGTCTGTTATTGCGTACCAGCGGGATGTGGCGGATTGTTTGTATATTGTGCGGGAGGGGCGGTTGTTTGCAACGGCCGTTGACGACGGCGGCATTGTGCGAGATTCCCGCTCCTACTTTACCGGCGATTACTTTGACGATCGCTGGCTCTTTGTGCAAGAAGCCCATCCAGCCACTGTAAAAGGCGGCAGCGACGGCCGTCTTTATATCATTCGCAGCGAAAAATTCCTGCAATTCCTCAACACCCATCCCGGTGTGCTCAACCGGCTGGCGCCAGACGTGGATGATGAAGGCAACGTCCTGCTTGGTCTTTCCGAAGAGGCTTGGGAACTGGCCCAAAAAACCCGCATCACGGCAGACAAAGCCTCTGCGGCCATCAGTTTGCTGCCAGACGAATTGGTAGAATTTCAGGCGCGGCGCAGCTATTACTATTTACTGCTGCGCGTCATGCTGCCGGCGCTTGGCTTGCTCATTGTGCCTACCGCCGCCTTTATTTTGCTGGGCGCACAAGAATCGACGGCTTTGGGCGGTAATTTGCGGTTGGTGGTGGCCGGGCTGTTGTTTGTCGTCTTTTTAGGCTTAACCCTGTTTCAATACCTGGATTGGTATAACGACTATTTTGTTATTACAAACAAACATTTGGCCCACAAAGAATTTAGCTTGCTCACTTTTCAGAGCAACATCATCAAAGTGCCCATCGACCAGATTCAAAGTGTGGAAATTGACCGGCCAACGTTTTTGTCTAATTTGTTGAATTTTGGCACAGCACGGGTCACAACGGCCGCTTCCGTGGGTGTAGTCTATTTTGACAACATTGATAACCCGGGGCGGGTACAGGCCACGCTGAACGCTTTGCGCCAACGGGTCAGGGAATTAGATGCCGGGCGGGTGCAGGCCACCATGCGGGAGTCGCTGGAGAGCCATTTTCATGCCCGGCCAAATTTGGTGCCGGTGAAAGGGGAGGATGATGAGGAAACGGCCGTTGCTCCCCAACCCGGCCTCTCCATCTGGCAAAAAATTTACCGCATGTACGCCTGGCGCGTTGAAGATAACGGCATCATCACCTACCGCAAAAACCTGCTCGTCCTGCTCCAGCAAATTTCCCTGCCAATCGGCTTCATGCTGGCCGTCCTCTTCATCGACTGGATATTAATCACCTTCTTCAACTTCACCATCAGCAGCCTCATTTTAGGCTCAGGCCTGCTGCTCATCATCCTGTTGGGCTGGCTCATCTGGCGGGCAGAAGATTGGCGCAACGACACCTTCCAGGTAACAGATGAATTCGTCGTAGACATCGACCGCAAGCCCTTTGGCTTTGGTGAAAGCCGTAAACAAGCCCCCCTTAGCAATGTCCAAAACGTCAACGCCGTGCGCCCCAACTTTTGGGCAACCCTGTTCCGCTACGGCCACGTCAAAATAGAAACAGCAGGCGCAACGGCCGACATCACCTTTGAAAACGTCTCCAATCCCACCCAAATTCAAAGCGACATCTTCCGCAAGCGCGACCAATACCGCGCCCGACAGCGCATCAAAGAAGGGGCAAATCGCCGCAAAGAATACGCCGTGCTGCTGGATGTGTACAAACAAGCCATTGAACAAGAGCGTCTGCCCCGGCGCACCCCGGATGATGCCGATATTCCCGGTTATCTGGACGATGTGCCTGAGCAAGAACATTTAGACGAATACGAATAGTAACTGTACAGCCTCTCTAGCTGTGGCCGGTGTCCTCACCGCGCCACCAACGGGCACGGTCTGGAGACCGGCCCGAGCACGTATAGTCACTACGAATAAAAGATAAAAGGTTGTGAAAAAAGAAAAAGATGACTGTATTAGATATTGTAACCCTGCCAAATGAAGTGCTGCGTAAAAAAACG
>CAZRIB010000601.1:0-2214 GCA_964600035.1 uncultured Ardenticatenaceae bacterium
ATGCGCGTGTAGGGAATTTGCTTCTCGTCCAGATAAGCCAACACGCGCTGGCTGCGGCGGCAGCCGCGTGCCGGTAAAATGGTGATGTCGTTCATAGTCTTGTTCTCTCGTTGTTTCTAATCTCGCAATCTCGCAGCCGCTAACTCATCATCAGGAAGCGGATGCCGACTAAGACAAGAATGGGGGCGATGATGATACTGACGATGCGGTTGAGTTTGGGCGACCAGTAACGGCCGATTCCCAGTGCGGTCAGGGTGATGATGATAAATTCATAGGCGGCCAGGGCTAACTCTTTGGGTGTTAATGTGACGCCGACGGCAATTTGGGTGGCGAGGGCTGTCCAAACGGCCGTTGCCACACCCAGCGCCGCCAGTCCATATGCCTGCTGTGGATGATGACCCAACGCCCAGTTATAAATCGGCACTTTGAACGGCTTACCCCCGGCGGAAAGGAACCCGGCTAGCAGCCCGCCCACAAACGCCACCGGCGATAGCCAGGCCGGATGCGCTTTCGCTTCCCGCCCCGGAACCGGCTTCACAAACGCCAATCGAATGCCGACGAGAATGGCGTAGACACCCAAAACGGCCAACACGACATTGGGCGCTGTCTGTAAACCCAGCAGTCGTCCCAACATCCCGCCCAGCGCTGCTGAAATCACAATCATCGCCCAATCGTCGCGCACAGCTCGCAGCGCCTGGCTTTGGCGCAGCGCCATCATCACCGCCGCCAGGCCGACCACCACCAGATTGATGGTGACGGCCTCTTGTATGGGCAGTTTGACGATACTCACCAATAAAATGACCAGAAAAAAGCGATCCACCCACGATTTGATGGACGCGGTCACAAAGCCGACGATGACGCCGGCCAACAATCCTTTTGCTAATAAAATCAACATAGTTGCTCCGTTAATATAGGGCGAGTTTACTAACCTGTCTTACGGTTTTTCTTCAACCCATACCAGATCGTTAGCGGCGACTAAAGCCTTCAATTCGTCTACCATGGAGGCCACATCGCCCTGCTCGGTTGAGGTAAGCTGGAAGGACATGTAGGCAGGCGCTCCCTGGTAAAGCCCCTTCAGCGTGGGGACGGTTAGCTGTAATTCTTCGATGTCGTAAGGGCGATCGGCGATAAATTCTTCCAGCTTAACCAAAAACCGCTTTTCGCCGAACAGTCCGGCAATTTTTACCGGCAGACGGGTGATGGCCTTTGCTTCGGTGGGGGGAGTCGGTTCTGGAGTGGCTTTTTCCCGTTTAGCAGCCGCTTCTTTGTGAACCGTGCCAAAAATTTTGTACTGTTTTTCGGCTTCCCAAACCACATCCCGGCCGGGAAAGGTGATGGCTTGAGTGGGGCAGACCATGGCACAGGTGGAACAACCGACCATACAGTTATACGGCCGTTCCGCCACTGCCTTGCGATGTTTACCATCTGCTTGCAGCTCGATTTCATATACTTCCCGGCCACAGGTAACAAAACAAAGTTCACAGCCGATGCAGGCTTCAGGCTGTACCGTCGGAAACCAGGGGATTTCCTGACGAGGTACGCCGTGCCACTTGGTATTGCTCAAATCTTTTGCCATTTAGAATAACCCCCAAATGAGTTTGACTCCCACAAACAGGAGTACCAAGCCAAATAACTGTTTTAATTGGCGCGGTTTCATCCGCGTCGTCATCACGTGTGCCCCGATTTGCGAGCCGATGAGAACGGCAACGGATAGGGCAACCATTAATGTCCAATCAAAATGGCCGACGGCCAGGTGTCCCAGAAAACCGGTGAAGGATGAAAAGACAACGGTAAACGCAGAGGTGGCGGCGGCGATTTTAGTGGGGTAGCCCATGAGCATAAGCAGGGGGACGATGAGAAAACCGCCGCCAATGCCCAGCATCCCGGCGATGAAGCCGATGCCCAGCCCCAATGCTGCGCCCCACACTGCCCGCTGCCGCGCTGTGCCGCGTATCGCTTCCGGCTCGGCCGCTTTGCTGACTAAAATCATCCGCCCACCTGCAAACAGAACGGTCGCAGCAAACAGCCCCAACAGCACATCGGTACTGATGAATTGGGTGAAGTAGGCTCCGGCGGGTGCGCCTAGTGCGGAGGTGATGACGAGTGGTAACGCAACGCTGAAATCAATCATCCCTTTGCGGTAGTAGGCCCAGGCGGCGGAAACGGCCGTTAACCCATTCAGCAGCAGTCCCGTCGGCACAACTACACTTTTGA
>CAZRIB010000602.1:0-2211 GCA_964600035.1 uncultured Ardenticatenaceae bacterium
AATCATTGATTATTAACAAGCCGCTCGATGCGCTCTTCCAAAACAGCCTGCGACATAGACCCAATGACGATTTCCTGCACAATACCATCGCTGCTAACAAACACCGTTGTGGGCAGGCTTTTTACCAGATAACTTTGATTTACCTGATCGTCTGGATCGTATAAAAGAGGGTAAGTAATGTTAAATTGCTGCCCAAAATCGACGACTGTTTCTTCCGATTCTCCCTGATTAATGCCGATAATTGCCACCCGATTTTTGTATTTTAGGCTGGCATTTTGGAAAAAAGGTATTTCAACCCGACAAGGGCCGCACCAGCTTGCCCAAAAGTTCAAAACAACAGGCTGCCCTTCTGCCAGCTTTTCGGCCAGGGCAATTGTTTCGCCGTCGGGAGTTTGCAGGGTGAAGTTGGGCGCAAGATGCCCTACGATGGGCGCTTCTGTCAGGCTGATGGTGCGGGGTTCTGTTTTGGGTGAACGGGACACCAAAATCCAGCCGCTGCCCAGCAGGGCAATGGTTACCATCCAGATTGTCCATTCCAGTTTGGTTTTAATCATGGTTTTGATATTACAACAGGTTTGTTATGCGGGCGAGCAGCCGCAGGTGGCGGGTTTGCAAAATGAGGCGAACCTGAAGCCCGCCCCTGCTGTGCTGCTTGTTTTATTAAGATTCCAACAGTGGCAGAATGTAGCTGTCTAGCTGTTCGGGAAAGATGAGACCTATCTGGATGTGGCGTACAGTGCCGGTGCGGTCGATGATGATGGAGGTGGGGTAGGAACGTACCTGGTAGTAGTCGGTGATGATGCCGTCTGGGTCGAGCAGGACGGGGAAGGTGAAACCGTTGGCTTCGATAAACGGCCGTACCAATGATTCATCTTCATACGCATTAACCGCCAGCACCGTAAACCCTTCATCTTTGTGGGCTTCATAAAAGGCGTTAATGTCTGGCATTTCCGCTTTGCAGGGCGGACACCACGTTGCCCAAAAATTAACCAGCACCACATCCCCCTGATAATCTGAAAGGGTGATTTGCTGGTTGGTGAGCGTGTGGGCTGTAAAAACGGGGGCGGGTTGGCCTTGTGCCAGAATGCCGCCGTTAACGGTATTGCCGGTGGCCGTAGCTGGGCTGCTTTGGTTGGCTGCCCAAATGGTGAAGGCGGCGACGATTAGAAGCAACCCTGCACCAAACAAGATATAAGATTGTTTTTGTTTTGTTTGTTTTGCTTTTTTCATTTTATATACCCTTATTATGTTATGTTAAATATATGTTATAGGTAATGCTGTGGGTAAGTATAAATGAAAAATGGCAGCGATACGCTGCCAATGGTCATGAATTGAAGGGAAATAGTTCATTCTTTGCTTTATTCATCAATCTTTATTCTTTAACTGCATCATAGCTGAGGAATAACTGCCCCAGGCCGTTTAGCCCGTGAGGGTCGTGATATAAGGTGTGCAGGCGAAAAGAAACGGCCGTTTCCAGCAGCGCCCCTTCCAAAATAGACGAAAACGGATTTCCCCCAAGCAGACGGCTGGCTAACGTTAAGTAGAGCCTGTCCAGTACGCCAGCGGCGGCCAGCAAATGCAAAATGCGCGGCCCGGCTGCCGAGTAGACGGTGGTGTAGCCTAACTCACTCATTTTTTGCGCCAGTAAACGGCCGTCAATGGCCTCATCGCCGGCAAAGACAACCCGTCCGGAATGGGCTTCTATGGCCTGCACTTTTTGTGGGTCTGCCTGGGCATAGGTAAAGACAGTGAAGGAACGGCCGTTTGCCGTCAAAATGTCTGGCATGGGGAAGTTAAGCGAGCCGCTGATGATGGCGAGGTCGGGTTGAGGAGGCAGACCTTGTTCCTGCCGCCATGCGCGTAAATCGGTAAAACGGGGATCATCCACCTGTAAAATTTCCTGCGCCTTGCCCTCTGCCCATTCGCGCAGGTAACGGCCGCTGCTAATAATCAGGTCGGCTTGTGCGGCCAATTCCTGAAACAGCCGCCAATCGCGCTCGTTGGCAATGGCTTTGGGCACGGTCAGGCCGCTGCCGTCTGCTCTGGGTATGGCGATACGGCCGTCCAGGCTGGTGACAAAATTGGCGTAGATAAAGGGGCGGCCCCGGCGCTGTATGCGGCGCAGTTGGTGGGTTAAATAGGTGCCGGTTAACGGCCGTTCTGTGGTGGGTTGGGGCAAAAGGCGAATAAGAGAAGACATGGCAGCTCCTG
>CAZRIB010000603.1:0-2210 GCA_964600035.1 uncultured Ardenticatenaceae bacterium
GTGGAGAATGGAAAATTGGGTTGTTGGTGATTGGGTGTTGGGAGATTGGGAGATTAGGAGATTGGGGGATTGGGAGATTGGTAGTTGAGTAGCCTAAGTCCATCGTTCCCTGCTCTGCTTGCGTGTGTATGTTGATTCGGCGACAATAGCTGTTAAGTAAACCGCAAAAATAGGCGCTAATGGTGCCAAGATTGACAAAAAATTGCCGATAGAATTGTAAATGGTGAACGGTGAATTGTGAATGGAGAATGGTAAGCGTTCAATTGGTCAGCTAGTACCCGTAATCCGTAATTCATAATTCATAATTCATAATTCGTAATCCGTGTGCTCTACCTCTGGTAACTTCGTCGGAAAACGGTATACAGACTTCGGGTTACGTGTTCTATTCTCCGTATGAGGTGAACCCAGTGCAAAAACAAACCATTCGTATTATTGGCATTCCTATGGATTTGGGACAAAACCGGCGTGGTGTGGATATGGGGCCGAGTGCGGCACGATATGCCGGTCTGCAAAGCCGTCTGGAGCGGTTGGGGCATACGGTGTATGATGCCGGGAATGTGGCCGTTCCCAACCCGGAGGAGAGTGTGGCGAAGGCAGGAAGCAGGCGGCTGCATGCTGTTCATGATGTGTGCGAGGTGGTTTACGGCCGTGCCCGGGAATGCGTACAAAAAGACGAATTCGTCATTTTCATTGGCGGCGACCACAGCATCAGCATTGGGTCAGTGGCCGCCACAGCCGAACGGGGGTCTACCGGCCTCATTTGGGTAGATGCCCACGGCGACTTTAATACACCAGAAACTTCACCCAGCGGCAACATTCACGGCATGCCTGTGGCCGCCCTCATTGGCGATGGCGCAGAAGAGTTGGTCAATATTGGTTACCCCGGAGCAAAACTAAAACCCACCCATATTGTCCAAATAGGCATCCGTGACCTGGATGAGAAAGAGCGGGTACGGCTGACCCACAGCGGTATTCGCGTCTTTACCATGCGCCACGTCGATGAGTTGGGCATGGCCGCTGTTGCCCGGCAGGCGCTGGACCATTTGCGGCATGTGAAGCATATCCATGTAAGCCTGGATATGGATGCGCTGGACCCGGATGAAGCGCCGGGTGTGGGCACGCCTGTGCCGGGCGGGCTAAGCTACCGTGAGGCGCATCTGCTCATGGAGATTTTGGGCGACAGCGGCCGGGTACGCAGCATGGATATTGTGGAGATTAATCCCATTTTGGATGACATGAACAAAACGGCCGAATTGAGCGTGGAACTGGCGGCCAGTTTGCTTGGGCAAAGGATTATGTAATATGGCAGCAATTATGAGAGGCCTGGAAGCAGAGGCCTATGACCGGCAGTATGATGACCGGCAGTTGGTGAGCCGAATTTTGCATTATTTTCGGCCGTATTTGGGCAAACTGGGGGTCATGGTTGCGTCTGTCTTTGGCATTTCGTTGGCCAGTGCGGCCGTGCCAATTGTTGTTTCCCGGGGCATTGATGTGATGGAAGCAAATAATGACCAGTCGATAATCCCCTGGCTGATTGGCATTGTGTTTGTCATTGGGGTGGGCATTTGGCTGCTCAATTGGCTGCGCCGCCAGCTTACCACAGAGATTATTGCCGATGTGGTGCTGGCTATGCGTCAGGATGCCTTTGCCAGTGCTGCGCAGCAAGATTTGGCTTTTTATGACGAATTTAGCTCTGGGCGCGTGGTCAGCCGTATTACCAGTGACACGCAGGAATTTGGGGAAGTGATTGTGCTGAGCACCGATGTATTTAATCAATTATCGGTGGCGGTGATTTTAATTGCGGTGCTGTTTAACATTGAGTGGCGGTTGACGCTGCTGGTGCTGGCAATGGCGCCGTTTGTTGCTTTGGTGGCGTTGGCTTTTCGGCGGATGGCGCGTAAGGTGACACGGCAAAGTTCGCGGGCTTTGGCGGAGGTGAATAAGGCCATTCAAGAAGCTGTGACAGGGATTCGTATTGCCAAGAATTTTCGACAGGAACAGGCGATTTATGAGGAGTTTACGGCCGTTAACCGGCAAGCGTACCAAATTAATGTACGCAAGGCATTTGTATTGGCCAACATCTTCCCAACGTTGAATACACTGGCTGGTGTGGGAACGGCCGTGCTCATCTACTTTGGCGGACGCAGCGCCATCTACGGAACCATTAGCCTCGCTTCCTGGTATTTGTTTGTCACCACAGTTGACCGTTT
>CAZRIB010000604.1:0-2210 GCA_964600035.1 uncultured Ardenticatenaceae bacterium
GTATTCAGTAATCCGTTATCCGTGCCAGCCACCTCTGGCAAGTTCGTTGGAAAACGGTATACGGCGTTCGGGTTACGTTTACGTGTACGAGTGCATGCAGGGCGGATAACAAAACATTCGCCAATTGTTAATCATCAATCGTCAATCGTTACAATCCAACCATATGTTTATTACTTTTGAAGGCCCAGAGGGCAGTGGAAAATCAACGCAAATTCGATTATTGGCAAAATTCCTGGAAGCACAGGGACACAGCGTCATACAAACACGCGAACCCGGCGGCACAGCCATTGGTGACCAGATTCGTCATGTTTTGCATGATGTGGCAAATACGGAGATGGTGGCAACAACTGAGGTGCTGCTTTATTCTGCCTCACGGGCACAGTTGGTGGCCCAGTTGATTCGGCCACATTTGGCCGCAGGCGGGGTGGTGCTGTGCGACCGGTTTGCAGATAGTACAATGGCTTATCAGGGTTACGGCCGTTCCCTTGACCACACCATGCTGACCCAGCTTACCCAAATTGCCACCAACGGCCTAAAACCAGACCTGACTATTTTGCTGGACATTGACGTAGAGGAAGGCCTCAATCGTAAAAAAGAAGGCCACACAGAGATGAACCGGCTGGATTTGGAAGCCATCTCCTTCCACAAACGGGTTCGGGATGGCTACCACCGGTTGGCAGCCGCTGAACCAGCCAGATGGGTCGTCATTGATGCCAATCGCCCGGTAGATGCGGTGCAAACGGCCGTTCAGCAAGCCGTCTACGAAAAGGGATTGAGGATTAAGGATTAAAGATTTAGGATTGACTGGCTTCAATCTTTAATCTTCAATCTTCAATCATTACTCATCAACCAGACCGGGGACTTCTTTTTCAATCTCATCGGGTGACTGACCACTTTCCAGCCGGTCAACCACTTCACCAAACTCATCACCCAAATCTTCGCCCATTTCACTGCTCATCCGGCGCATAAATTTGCCGATGGTGCGCGGATCTTCTTCATCCAGACCAGCCAATGCGCTGTCATCCAGCAGCGCATCCATCCGCGCCTCTTCTGACTTGCCCAAAGCTACCCGGCCTATTTTGCGTCTCATCTTTTGGCTTTGGCAGTGCGGGCATACCGGTACGGCCGTGTCATATTCCGCAAACGTAAAAAACAACCGGCTCACTCGCCCACAATCTTGACAGAGAAACTCATACGTTGGCATTTTCTAACAAAACCCCCTTGATTCAATGAAATTTCCAACAAGACAGGGTACAATCAAGCCATTCCAAACCCAATCCACAACCGCTAGCCACTTCCTTTAATAAACCCAACAATTAATAACAAAAGATTGATGCTTAACGATACAAGTCATCGGAAAAATTCCGTATCCTTTTTCAACAGGCTCATCATCACACATCAATCTTTCGTCATTATACTTTTACACAAAACAGGTGCAACCGTGACAGAAGACCATTATCAAAGACCCCCAACATACCCCCGAGTCCTTGTCCTTTCTGGCCCTTCAGGAGTCGGCAAAGACACCATTGCTCGCAAACTCATCGAATCCCGGCCAGACAGTTTTCATTTTGTGGTAACAGCCACCACCCGCCCGCCACGTGCAGGCGAAGTAGATGGCTACGACTACATCTTTCTAAGCAAAGATGAGTTTGCCGAAATGATAGAACGAAATGACCTGCTGGAATACGCCATCGTCTACGATGACTACAAAGGTATCCCCAAACAACAAATTCGCGATGCCCTTAACAGCGGCAAAGATGTCATCATGCGCGTAGATGTACAGGGTGCAGCCACCCTGCGCAAATTAATCCCCAACGCCATCTACGTTTTTATGATGACCGAATCCGAAGAAGAACTGGTACGCCGCCTGCGTGCCCGTGCCTCTGAAGATGACGACAGCCTTAATTTACGCATCGCCACCGCCAGACAAGAGCTAAAACGTATTCATGAATTTGATTACTTTGTGGTGAATGCAGAGGATGAACAAGAAAAAACAGTGGCCAGCATCCTGAGCATTGTGGATGCTGCCCACTGCAAAATTAAACAAGAACCAATTGTTTTGTAGCCGTTGGCCGTAGACCGTTGTCCGTATTCCGTATTCGGTTTACGGTTCACGGCTCACAGCTAAAGCGTCAACAGAAAAACCCCCAGACCGATGGCGGTAATAATGACCAGTCCGGCCACCGTTGCCTGTTTCAACACGTCTCCGT
>CAZRIB010000605.1:0-2199 GCA_964600035.1 uncultured Ardenticatenaceae bacterium
GATAATCCGTTTGTTCGTCACTGTAATGAAGGGTCACTAATTTGTGTGCCCAGGTACCCAATGGATATTGGAAACATACCCCCGTGACGCTGCCATCATCCTGTACGAGGCGATTCTGGACGGCCGTTTACCTGTGCCCACGGATGAGATGCTCTCTCTTCTGGCAGATTCTCCCGCCCTGGCCGCCTACAAAGAAGCTCGCGCCTTGTTAACATAAAGATGTGATGTTACTGAAAAATACCAGAAATAATGCGTTTGAACGCACTTTTTCTGATAGCAGCGTGATTTCAATCCGCTGCAAAAGAGGTTTTAAACACACTCTTAAATTTTAGCTTGAATTTGTTCCAGTATCGTCTCAATGCTTTGGTCAATGTTTATGATGACGGCTTCATCGGCGCCAGGTGGTTCAAGGGTGTCAAACTGGCTTTGCAGCATATCCGCTTTCATGTAATGGTTTTTGCGGGCCTGCATGCGCTGCCAGATCAGGTCAAAGCTGCCGTGCAAAAAAATGAAGCGGGTCTCGTTATTGACTTGCAGCTGATCGCGGTACTTTTTTTTCAGGGCAGAGCAAGCGAGAACGGCCGTTTCCCCCCTCTCCTCATGCTCCGCCAATAAATCATGCAGCCGTGCCAACCACGGATACCGGTCATTATCATTCAACGGCGTTCCACTTGCCATCTTGGCCACATTCTCCGGCGGATGAAAATCATCGCCATCATAAAATGAACAGCCCAATCTATCGGCTAACGCCATCCCCACCGTCGTTTTACCACAACCCGAAACACCCATTATCACGTACACTGTCATGATTTCACCCGGTACAACATTTCACCTGCTTTAGGCACGTACAAAATACCTTCATCCTCCCGATCCTTCCATGCGGCCACATCAATTTCGTCAGGATTCACGTAGCCCAGCGCCAATTGGGCGCAATCTTCAGGGGATAGTTTGGTGGCGAGTTTGACCGTTGCGCGAGGATATTCAATGCCGTTTTGGAAACGGCCGTCTCCCCTCACATGTGTGCTATGCGCCAACACCCCCAATGGGATATGCTTGAACTTATCCCACTGCGCCAGAAAATAGGGCAGCACGTGATAGCCAATCTCATAAATGTATTTGCCATGCACATGGCTGACCACATCCAGATGGGGCGCGTAGATAATCAGTTCGCCCCCTTCGGCCAGCGCCGGTTCCAGCTTGTACATCGCCTTACCCCCTGTCCACAGCTCATCATACATCGGCGGCGCTTGCGACAACACCCGCCGGAACGGCTTGTCTACCCAAATGATGTGTCGCTGTGATGATAAATCGGCGGCAGCGCTCCATGCGGTGAGATGGTCGCCAATGAAAACGCCTGCCAGCCCCTGCCCCACAACTACCAGCGCAATCAATGTCACCGGCGTAGGCACTTTTTCGGCCGCAGCGTGAATCATGTCACGCACCGGCGTTTCTTTGATGCCGATCGTGCCGCGCACCCCCGCCAATGCCCCAAGCCAGTGTGTTGTGTTAATCATTTCCGGGCCGGAGATGCCGGGAAACAGGTACTTGGCGCCGCCGGAAAAGCCGACGACTTCATGCGGAAAGGTTGGGCCTAAAATGAGGATGTGGTCGTAATCCAAAACGGCACGATTGATGTTCACAGCGACATCGCCACCCAGCGTGGGATGCCAGCGCTCGCCGGCGATGGCCTGGATTTGGGCTTGTGGCAATGTGCCGATATTCGTAAGCGTTTCAGGTGAATCCCAGGCGTGGTTGAGTAATCCGATACGGCCGTAAATCCCCGTCCGCTCTTCCGCGCTAATACCCACCAACCGGTTTAATTCCGACTCACTCAAAGGTGGATGGGTTCCCAACGCCACCATAAAATCCAACTGACTGGCATCATGTAAAATTTCAACCAGTGAGCGAAAAAGGAAAGGCAGCGGAATTGTGCGCGTATGGTCAGGAATGAGCACCAATACCCGCTGGTTGCTAAATTGCTTCTCCAAACCGGCATACAACGTTTGCCGCACCTGATCGTCTGATAATAATCCGTCTGTTTGAACTGCTTGTGCAATCATAGTTACCTCAATTGGAGATTAGAAATTAGAGATTGATCCAGTCTCTCATCTCCAGTCTCTATTACCCGTATTCAGTAATCCGTTATCCGTTTTCCGTGTGTGCTGCCTCTGGTAACTCCGTCGGAAAACGGTATACGGA
>CAZRIB010000606.1:0-2198 GCA_964600035.1 uncultured Ardenticatenaceae bacterium
AGTAAATTCGAAGGAGACGACATGAGCAGCGCGCTCAACACCATGAATGAAAATGGAGCAGGTGGCAAGTGGCAGGAGTTGCTTCATATTTCATAATTCATAATTCATAATTTTCGAAGGAGAATGACATGGAAAGAGAAGACGGCCGTTTACACAACCAACTCAGACCAGTTCATTTTGATATTGGGTACTCAACCTGGGCAGAAGGATCATGCCTGGTTAAATTTGGACGCACGCATGTCCTCTGTACCGTCACCATTGAGGACACACTGCCTCCCTGGCTCAAAAACCAGGAAAATCCACATGGCTGGCTTACTGCCGAATATGCCATGCTGCCCCGGTCTACTCAAACACGCACGCGCCGGGAACAGCGTTGGCCGAAAGGCCGCACCCAGGAAATATCCCGTTTAATTGGGCGCAGCTTACGAATGGCACTCAATTTGGAATTACTTGGTGAAAGGACGATTACGGTTGATTGTGACGTCCTGTCTGCTGATGGCGGCACGCGTACGGCGGCCATTACTGGCGGGTGGGTGGCGCTTGTGCATGGGTTACGGCCGTTGATCACCAACGGCACACTTCCACCAGAAGTCATACGCTATCAAATCGCCGCCATCAGTGTTGGCATGTTAAACGGCCAACTGCTGCTTGATTTACCATACACCGAAGACGCCGCCGCAGACGTAGACATGAACATCGTCATGACAGAAGCGGGCGACATCGTCGAAATTCAGGGAACAGGCGAAAACGAACCCTTCAGCCTAGATAACATGCACGCCCTTGTAGAATTAGCCAGTCAGGGCATAAAACAACTCCACACCATGCAAACCGAGGCCTTAACCAGGGCAGGGGCATAAAACGCCATCAAAACCTTCTCCAATGGCAATGCTTACTGTTTATACTTAAGATAACTTATATTATCCAAAGTATGGATGTAATTATCTAAAGCAAGCTGCTGTAACGCCCGCACCAACCAGCGGAAAAAACATAGGCATTCTGGCTGTGTCGTTTTACAATAAAAAAGGGCGGCTTTCAGCAACTGGGTATCACAGCCTGCTGGCTTTTGGCAAACGGCCGTACAAAAGAACAATCCGAGTTATTTTATTGTGGGGTTCGCATCAGAATGAGGATAAGACAATGAAGCAATGGGCTGCAAAAATCATCATAATCATTACAGCAGCAGTGACTATATCTGTGGGATGTAGACAAGAGCCTTTGAAAATCAATGAGCCTGTTGAAGCAACACCTTCTTTTGATGAAGCTTCAGCTACAGCAACGCCAATTGTACCCACGCCAACCGCTGCTATCCCAAATGCAGAAAGCATCATGACGCCATCTTTCGATCCGATTTACTCAGGTACAGCAATCCAACTATATTCAGAAGAGTTTGGTGTGGTGAAAAATAGCAGCCAGTTGGAATTAGACCCGTCAGGAGATAATGAGCAAGAAGTTGCTGATGTTGAATTTCGGATTACTCGAAGTGGTGGTGGTGATTATTACTTTTTCTTCTTATTTCCTATAAACGGTGCGAGTGTTTGGTTTTGGGGAGATGAAATCCCTAATCTAAAGAATTGTATGGTCGAACCTCCTGAGTTTTCTAACCGAGCTCCAGTTGACAAAATATTTCCTGGAGCCTATATCTGTGTGATCACAAGCCAAGGGAACTTCGGGCGTATCCATGTTACAGACACAAACCTTCCTGAGGGCTGGGTCAAATTAGATTTTGATACATGGTTGGAAGCTCCAGAGTAAAATAAGCGGAAGGAGCCTGCCGTTTTTTTGATAAAGCAACAATCAAAAACGGCGGCTTTCAGCAATTGGGTATCACAGCCTGCTGGCTTTTGGCAAACGGCCGTACAAAAGAACAATCCGAGTTATTTTATTGCCCACTAAAGGGGGGGACATCAGGCACATGGAAAATCTTGCGAAAATTTTAATTTTCGGGTTGGTTGCTGGTTACATAATTTATGCTGTGTATAAAACATCAAAAAATCATTCGATTTCATTAATTGGTGGTTGGGGAAAGGTAGTGCTTTTCATTCTGTTAATTGCCACCTTTCTCGGTTTTTGCTCACTCTTAACAAATGTTGGAAACTGGTAGCCAGGAGTGAAAAAACCGGCAGGCAAACGGCGCGGTGCTCCCCCCCAGCCTATCCAGCCTAATTTGCCTTCACCTCTTCCCATGTCACGGCATTGTT
>CAZRIB010000607.1:0-2197 GCA_964600035.1 uncultured Ardenticatenaceae bacterium
CTTCAAATTCTCCGCGCCCTTTGCGCCTCTGCGGTTGCTTTTTTCGGAAGACTCAACAATCAGAGAAAAAACAGAAAGACGCTGGAAAAAAAGAGAAAACCTCTCATTTTCCAGCGTCTTTCTGTGCTTACAGTGCGTCCTGCGGCGTAACTGCCTAATCCATAATCACCGGCAGCGGCACACTGTCCACTGTGGGAACAGGGACTTGGCGCGGCTTGTGGTGCTTACGCTTTGGCACAGGGGGGCACTCCCACGCTTCTGCCGGTGTTTCACGGCGCAAGTCGCGCAGTTTGGGCAAAATACCACAGGCAAAACAGTTGTGGCGGCAGTCCACCCGCGTTTCCCGCTCCTGACTCATCAAATAATCCTGCGTCAAAAACTTCTTCGTTACCGCCACATCAATATGTTCCCAGGGGAAAATCTCATCAATACGGCGTTTGCGATGCGTATAAAAACGCGGATCCAGCCCTTCAGCCGCCAGCGCCGTTTGCCATGCCTCCTCGTTATAATGTTCCATCCAGGCATCAAACTTGGCGCCATTTGCCCAGGCACGGGCTACAACCTCCGCCATACGCCGGTCTCCCCGGCTCAAGTAGCCCTCAAACAACGACTCTTTCGGGTTGTTCCAGCGCAGCCGCAAGCCATTGCCCCGAATCTCCGAACGAAGCAGTGCTAACTTCTCCTCTACCGCTTCAAGCTCATCCATTGGCTCCCACTGGAACGGGGTGTGAGGCTTGGGGATAAACGTACTCACCCCCACATTGACACTGGCTTTGTTGCCGTGGAATTTTCGTCCTTCTGCCAGCACCGCCTTAGCCAGATCAATAATGGCCTGCACATCCTCCAACTCCTCCATGGGGTGGCCTATCATGAAATACAGTTTGATGGTACGCCAATCCCGGCGATAAATTTCGCGGGCTGTTTCCAGCAGTTCCTCATGCGGTACAAATTTGTTGATAATGCGCCGCATCTTTTCCGTGGCTGCTTCTGGCGCAAGGGTAAACCCGCCCCGGCGGCTGTCGCCCAAATTATCCATGAGTTGGGTGGAGACGCTTTCAATGCGCAAAGAAGGCAGGGAAATGTTTAGCCCTAAATGACCAAACCGCTGCCCAATTTTTTCTGTCAGTTCCAGCACGTTTGTGTAGTCACTGGACGAAAGCGAGAGCAAGGCGATTTCTTCATAGCCGGTTTTTTCCAGAATTTGCTCCATTGCGTTTAGCACTTCTTCTACCGGGCGTTCCCGTACCGGGCGTGTCACCATACCGGCATGGCAAAAGCGGCAGCCGCGTGTACAGCCGCGCATTATTTCGATGGGGCCGCGATTGTGGACCGTTTCGATGAAGGGAACGATAAAGTCGGTAACGGGAGGCGGCAGGGTGGCTGTGATGGTTTTGAGCACTTTGGCGGGTGCTTCTGGTTTGTTGGGGGTGATGGCCTGCACAGTGCCGTCATCGTTGTAGGCAACATCATAAAAGCGGGGGACGTAGCATCCTTCAATTTGGGCAATGTAGCGGAGTTGGGTTTCCCGGTCCAGATGGGCGGCGGCGCGCATGACGCCGATGATTTTGAGGATGGCCTCCTCTCCTTCGCCAATGACGAAAACATCTATGAAGGGGGCCATTGGTTCCGGGTTGTAGCAAGCGTGACCGCCTGCCACCACGAGTGGGTAGCTGGCATCTCTTTCTTCGGCGCGAATGGGCATGCCTGCCAGGTCTATGAGGTTGAGAGCGTTGGTGTATAGCTGTTCGTAGGGCAGGGTCATGGCCAGCATGTCGAAATTGCGGATGGGGTGTTTGGTTTCCAGCGAGTAGAGCGGGATTTCCTGGTCGCGCATGATGGCTTCCATGTCTGTCCAGGGGCAGTAGACGCGCTCGGCGAGCAGGTTGCGATGTTTGTTGATGATGTCGTAGAGGATCATAAGGCCGAGGTTGGACATGCCAATGTCGTAAACGTCGGGAAAGGCCAGGGCGACTTTGTAGTCGATGTTGTCCCAATTTTTGGTGACCTGGTTGTATTCGCCGCCGGTGTAGCGTCCGGGTTTGTCTACACGTGGCAGGATGCGTTCAAGTTTTAGTTCGATTTGTTGTGGTGTCATTGTGGCACCTCCAAATAAATAATGGTTTGTGAATGGGTAGGGTACAGAGAACGGCCGTATTGTGCAAGGTGTTCTAATTTTAGAGATTGGAGATTGGAGATT
>CAZRIB010000608.1:0-2194 GCA_964600035.1 uncultured Ardenticatenaceae bacterium
CGTTCTGTGGTGGGTTGGGGCAAAAGGCGAATAAGAGAAGACATGGCAGCTCCTGTGAAAATTACGAATTACGAATTACGAATTATGAAGCTGCGTTTGCACCCTGCCACTTGCGCCCTGCCACCTGCCACATTTTCATTCATGGTGGTCGGCGCAGCCGATGGCGACTCTCTATTAAATTAAATCTGGTGTGCCGGTAAGGTCATACGTCATGGCCCCATCAATGCGGACAGGCACAATTTCGCCCACCGGCAGCTCGCCGGGCACAATGACCATCCCGTCAATTTCTGGCGCATCGCGGTAAGAGCGGCCAACACTGACCCCATCGCCAACACCATCCACCAAAACGGGCAGCACGCGCCCCACCTGGGCCTGATTTTTTGCCAGAGAGATGGCTTGCTGCAGCGCCATCAATTCATCGCGGCGGGCTTCCTTTACTTCTTCAGGTACCTGGTTGGGCAGTTGGCCGGATGGCGTAGAGGCTTCATAGGAATAAGTAAACGTGCCTACCCGGTCAAATTCCAGGTCGCGCACAAATTGTTTGAGACCTTCAAACTCTTCTTCTGTTTCGCCGGGGTAGCCTACAATGAAGGTGGTGCGTATGGCTATGTCCGGCATGGCGGTGCGCAGTTTTTCAATTGTTTTGTAGACCCATTCAATGTTAGCCGGACGGCGCATACGCTTTAAGGTTTCACGGTGGCCGTGCTGTAGGGGAATGTCCAAATAGTTCACAATTTGCGGCGTGGTGGCCATTGTTTCAATGAGTTCGTCGGTGACGTAGCCGGGGTAGGCGTACATCATGCGAATCCAGGGGATGTCTGGGGCGGCTTTGACAATTTCGCGCAGCAGGTAGCTGGTTCCGTTTTTTAGGCCAATGTCGTGGCCGTAGTCGGTGCTGTCCTGGGCAATGATGATCAGTTCTTGCACGCCGGCGTTTTGCAGGCGGACGGCTTCGGCGATGATGGCTTCTGGCGGGCGGCTGACGTGTGTGCCTTTGATTTGGGGAATGGCGCAGAAGGCGCAGGGACGGCGGCAGCCATCTGATATTTTGAGATAGGCGGAGGTTCCGTGAACGGCCGTTCTCATCACACCTTTTTCATCTTTACCCACTGTTTCCGCTTCATCAGGCAAATGGTACAAAGGCTGTGGGTGTTTGCGGCGGCGAAGCTGACGAATAAAAGGCACAATATCCATCCAGCGGCGCGTTCCAATGACCCCATCCACGCCGGGAACCCATTCCACCACCTGACTGCCATAACGCTGTGCCATACAACCGGCAGCAATGACCAACTGGTTTTTCCCTTTCAGGCTCACCAATTCTTGCAATGCACCAATTGATTCTTGACGGGCGCTTTCAATAAAGCCGCAGGTGTTGACAATGAGGACAGATGCATCTTCTGGATCGCCTGTGCTGTTAAAGCCATTTTTTTGCAGCAGTGCCGCCATGCTTTCAGAATCGACGGTGTTTTTTGAACAGCCTAAACTTAGCAGGAAAAATTGTTTTTTCTTTTGTTGTTTGCTCATGGGGTTTCAGGGGGTCTTTAATAGCTGCCGGTGGACAAGGCAACTATCAAAGTTCTATTCTCTGTGATTGATTAATTGGTTGTGCGCCAAACTTCTTCTTTGTTCTCGCCGCGCCCGCCTAAACGGCCGATTATGATGTCGTCGTTAATGGTGGCAAAAATACCAATGGCATTGCCAGTGAGGACGCGAGCTTCTTCTGTTGCTGTCCATTCAAATGAATCGCCGGGGCGGGCAATGCCGCTAAAAACCACATCCCCGTCAATGGTAACTTCCATCCAGGTGCGCTCATCAATGTCCAGCCGCAGCTTAATTTCTTCCAAAGTGGGCGGTAACGGCGGGCGTGTTGGGGTGGGCAGGGGAACAGGGGTTTCAAAGGTTGTGCCGCCTACAACGCGCTCTGTGGATGTGACGACTTCTGAGGGGGTGATGGCTGAGGTTGTGGGCGTAACGGCCGTGCCGTCTACATTGTTGGTCACCTGCTGCACAATCTCATTAATGCCTTCTGTCAAAGCCTGTGTGCCGTCGCCATTACCTGAAAGGAAGGGCACAAACCGGTTCACAATCAGGCCAATAGACACAATGGCGGCCAGCACAATAATGAGCCGTACCACAAAGTCACTGCGCGAGCTGGCATTGGGCGTAACTTCCAGATTGACAGGCGTAAAAAAGG
>CAZRIB010000609.1:0-2182 GCA_964600035.1 uncultured Ardenticatenaceae bacterium
GTGGTTGGCAAGCCGGTTGGCGAATATACACCCGTTGTCCTTTCTCGCAGCCTTGTCCAAAACATCCCCGACTTCATCCCCCCGGTTCAGCAGCCGGAAGAACTATCAGATACCCAACCTATTCCCGCCCCGCCCCCCATTCACGACACAACACCCGGTTGGGCCTTTACCACCGAACTGACCATTTCAGGTGGCATGGCCGTTGTTGGCCGTTATGGTATTAATTTGCGCAGCACTCCCCGCCGCGACCCAAGCAACAAAAATGTCATCGGCTTTGTGCCGGGCGGCGCATCTGTACTGGTGACGGGCACCCCCCAGGGCGAATATACGCCTGTTCGGGTTGATGATGCGGTTTTGCAGCCACCTTTTGGCACAACACCCCCGCCATCTACCCAACCCGCACCACAGCCTGCTCCCCAACCAGACCCAGACCCACCCGCCTTTGGCCAGGCACGCCTTGGGCTGCACGCCTCCGCAGACCCCGACATCACCGACGAAGAAGTCGCTGAATTCAAAGCCATGCGCCCCGGCATGATCAAAATCCTGTCCAGCAACAACCCGGATGGCGTGCGCAAACTGGCCGCGCAGCATCCCAATGTTCAATGGATTGTGCGCGCCTTCCTCGATTTTCGGTCACCAGAAGGCGTGCGAAATATCTCCCCCCAACAATTCTTTGAGTGGACGATTAACGATGTAAAACGGGCATTGGGCATCATCTCCACAAATGATGTTGTCATCGAACTGCACAATGAACCCAACCTTGTGTCTGAAGGGTTGGGCGGCGCCTGGCAAGATGGCAGCTCCTTTACCGACTGGTGGCTGAAATTGCTAGACATTTACCGGCAAGAGCTGCCCAATCACAAATTTATCTACCCCGGTCTTTCACCGGGTTATGCTGTAACCAATATCAAACAGGACCATATCCAATTTGCCGAAGCCAGCCGCGACGCGATTGAAGCGGCAGATGGCCTGGGTGTGCATCTTTACTGGTCAAATGTTTATCCAATGAGTAAGGCACTGGATGTGCTGGACGATTACATCAATCGCTTCCGGTATAAGCAAATTTGGGTGACAGAGGCCAGCAATAACAAAGCGGGCACATCGGTTTACCAAAAGGCACGCCAATATCTTTCTTTTTGGACAGAGCTGCAAAATCGGCCGACTGTGGCGGGTGTCACTTATTTTGTCGCGTCAGCCAGTGATCCGAAATTTAAGGAAGAGGTTTGGGTTGGCCGGGGCATTGGCAAAATTGTTGGCCGCCGTTAGGTAAGGTTGAGGAAGCACACATGAAACTTGTCACTTATCAGGAAGGTACTGTTACGGCCGTTGGCGCAGTAACAGAGGCAGGCATCGTCAATCTGTCGCAGGCAGCACCCACCATGCTAAAACTCATCCACATGGGAGACGCCGGTCTGACATTAGCCCGGAAATTTATTGAAACAGCATCCCATACCACCCATACCACGCCGCTGGCCAGTGTGCGGCTGCTGGCTCCCATTCCCACGCCGCCCCGCAATGTAATGTGTTTGGGGTTGAATTATGCCGCCCATGCGGATGAATCGAACCGCGCCAAAGGCATTCAGGGTGCAGAACCGGATACGCCGATTGTGTTTACCAAAGCGACAACGGCCGTTTCTGGCCCCACAGACCCCATCCCTTACGATGCCAACATTTCTACCCAAATCGACTGGGAAGTAGAGCTGGCCGTTGTCATCGGCAAGGCAGGCAAAAACATCGCCAAAGATGAGGCCATGCAATATGTCTACGGGTACATGGTCTTAAATGATGTCAGCACCAGAGATTACCAACTGCGCGGCAAGCAATATTTCAAAGGCAAGAGCATGGACGGCCACTGCCCCACCGGCCCCTGGCTGGTTACCAAAGATGAACTGCCAGACCCGCATAACTTAGCCATTACCTGCCGGGTGAATGGGGTTGTTAAGCAAAACGGCCGTACCAGCCAAATGATTTTCGACATCCCCACCATCATCGAATACCTCTCACGCGGCATGACCCTGCTCCCCGGAGACATCATCGCCACAGGCACACCAGAAGGCGTAGGGTTTGCCCGCACCCCACCAGAATACCTGCGCCCCGGCGACATTCTGGAAAGCGAAATTGAAGGCATCGGCATCTTGAGGAACGTGGTAGAAAATGGTTAAAGATTAATGGAATGAGGATT
>CAZRIB010000610.1:0-2181 GCA_964600035.1 uncultured Ardenticatenaceae bacterium
CCGAGGTGCATGGCTGGGCCTTTGGTTCAATGCCCACCGGCGGCAATAACGTCACCTACTATCTGGACAATGTGACCGTGTATGGCAACACCGGCACGCAGCAGCCGCTGGCCGCCCAATTTGAACAGGGCACTTACACGGTAGACGAAGGCAGCACGGCCGTACTCACCGTCACTCTCAACCACGCCTACACCGCCACCGTCACTGTGGATTACGAAACGGCCGAAGCCACCGCCCGCGCCAACCGCCAATACACCCCCGTCAGCGGCACACTCACCTTTGCTGCCGGCGAAACCAGCCAGACCATCCAGATACCCACCCTGGCCGATGGCAAATACACCGGCAGCAGCAGCGTCGCCGTCAACCTGTATGAAGGCACAGCCCCACTGGGCTTCCAGCGCCGGGCTGTCCTCACCATCACTGACGCGGAAACACAAGACCCGCAGTTGGTGGATGACTTTGAAGGGTTCCACCCGTTTGTCAACACCACCGGCAGTGTTACGCTGACTGTCAACGCCATCACATCCGGCATGAGCACGGCCGTTCCCGGCCAACTCGCCTACGAAGATGTGCTGGCCGTCACCTACGACACCACCGACAGCCCCGCCTCCTTTGACCGCATCTACTCGCAAGGGCAGGACTGGAGCCAATACGGCGGCCTCAGCTTCTGGTACTACGGCAGCAACAGCGGCGAAACCTTCACCGTCACCCTCAAAGACAACGCCGCCATCACCACCAACATGTCCAACCGTAACGACTGGGTGCTGGTCTGGAGCGATGAATTTGACGGCCCGGCGGGTACACCGCCCAACCCCAACATATGGAAACATGAACTGGGTGACGGCGCACTCAACGGCATCGTCGGCTGGGGCAACAGCGAATCGCAATACTACACCGATGACCCGGCCAACGCCTTCATGGATGGCAGCGGCAATCTGGTCATCCGCATCAGCCAGGTAAACACCAACACCACCAGGCTGGTCTGCTGGTATGGCCCCTGCGAATACACCTCGGCGCGGCTCATCACCCAGGATCGGCTGGACTTTGAATACGGCCGTATCGAAGCCCGTATCCAGGTTCCCGGTGGCCCCAGCGGTTTATGGCCCGCCTTCTGGATGCTCGGCGATGACATCGGCACAGTCGGCTGGCCCCAATCCGGCGAAATCGACATCATGGAATACGTTAGCCGCATCCCCAACGAGATATTCGGCACCATTCACGGCCCAGGCTACTCCGGCGGCGCCAGTTTCGGCAGCACCCACACCTTCACCGAACCGGTTGCCTCCACCTACCATACCTACGCCATCGAATGGGGTCCCGATGAAATCCATTGGTACGTGGACGACATCCACTACCATCAGGCCATCCCCAGCGATGTCGCCCCCAACGAATGGGTCTACAACCACCCCTTCTTCCTGCTGCTCAACGCAGCCATCGGCGGCAACTTTGGCGGAGCCATTGACAGCGGCATGACCACCCCGCAAGACACCCTGGTAGATTACGTCCGTGTTTACCAGGCAGCGGACACGGCCGAACGGTTTGAAGCCACCTTTGTGGACAACTTTACCGGCTGGCAAAAAGTGGCTATTCCCTTCAGCGCCTTTACCCGCAGCGCCAACCAACCGGCCAATGCACCGAATGATGGCTTGAATCTGACAGAAGTATGGGGCTACGGCGTTCAGTTACCCGATGGAACAACCGGAAGCTTCTACATGGATCAGGTTTACTTGATGTACAAACTTTACATGCCACTTATCTTCAAGTAAGCCAAATAGTAAGTGATTTTGGGCCTTTTGGGATTCGCGGGGTAAATTGCATATTTGGTAGGGGCAGGTTTCAAACCTGCCCCTCCATCTGGTGTTAACCCCATGAAATCCTAAAGAGCCGTGATTTTTAACATCACATTTCATCAGGGCAGGACTAGGCGAGACAAACAACCGCCTGTTCTGCCCTGACATATTTTAAGTGAATGCTATATGGTTCGTAGTAACCGCTTTAGTGGTCTGGACGACTAAAGTCGTTACTACGAACCTATTTCTAGACACTCTAAGCACAACTGGAGAACTTTTGTGACCAAAAACACCTTCATTGGCAATACAACTTTACAAAAGCATTCCCCTCCCGTTACCGGCGGCTTTGTGCAGCTCATGGGCGAAACCTGCTACCACATTGCCCACTACG
>CAZRIB010000611.1:0-2174 GCA_964600035.1 uncultured Ardenticatenaceae bacterium
CCCGGTTTTAATTGCCGCCTTCCAATTTGGCCTAAAGGGGGCATTGTTGGCCGCGATTGCCTCGATGCCGTTTTACTTAACGGCCGTTCTCCTACCCGCCAACCAACCCGCAAACTGGATCATCATCCTCACTTCAACAGCCGGGTACTTACTCATTGGCGGCACATTTGGGTTTGCCACAACCTTGTTCAGCCAGCTCCGCACTGCCCAAAACAAACTCAACCAATCACACCGCAGTCTGGCACTGCTGCACAAATTAACCGTTTCCCTGAGAGCTGCCAACAGCACAGAAGAGATGCAGGAATACGCGCTGCAAGCCATCACCACTGACCTGAACTGTCCCAAAGCGGTCATCGGGCTGGTAAACCCGGAAACGGCCGTACTCACCAGTTGGCTGGGGCGCACCCGCAGCGGCCACATCACCACCACCGCCACCCTGCCCCATTCAGCCGAAATCCCCATCACCGAACCCGACAGCCTGATGACCCGCGCCCTTCAGCAAAAACAAACCTGCTTCGCTGGCGAAACACCTTGCACGCCAGACCCCTGGCTCAACACCCACTTTGGCATGTCGGGCTGCACCATCATCCCCCTGCACCACCAGGAGCAGCCCGTCGGCATTTTGCTGGTCAATACCGACCAAACCCCGCCCTCACCAGAACACCTCCAACTACTGGAAGCCATCGCCGGCCAAACAGCCACCGCCATCGTCGCCCGGCAAACCCGCCTCAACCGCGCCCGCCAGCTTGCCATCCAATCTGAACGCCTGCGCATTGCCCAGGACATTCACGACTCCGTTTCGCAGTCGCTGTTTGGCATTGTTTTTACGCTGGACGCCAGCCTGAAACTGCTGCCCGACCACCCGGAACAGGTGATGCCAGAGCTGGAACGTGCCCTGCACAGTGCGGAAGAAGTGCGCGCAGAAATCCGGCACGCCATTTTGGATTTATGGCCCACACAGTTGACGGCCGCCCGCTTTACGGCCGATTTGCAAAAATACGCCGCCGACATTTGCCCAAACGAACAACCACTGGCGTTAAAATTTGATATTCGTGGGGACTTTGGCTCTCTTTCGCCATTGGCACGGCGCACCCTGTACCGTATGGCGCAGGAAGCCCTTAACAACATGGTCTACCATGCAGAGGCAACAGAAGGCAGTGTGTGCGTGGATGTTGCCAATGGCCGTGCCCAGCTTGTTGTGCGGGATAACGGCCGTGGCTTTCGGCCGGATGTGGTGTTAGCCAACCCCAATGCCCACACCCATTTTGGCTTGCAGGGCATCCAAAAACGGGCACAATCGCTTGGTGGCGAGTGCCATATTTTCAGCCAGCCGGGTGCTGGCGCATCTATCATTGTGGAAATTCCGGCCGCAGGGACACCATGAGCAAGATACGTATTTTAATTGCTGACGATCATGAGGTGGTGCGCCGAGGGTTGGCGCTGGTTTTGAAGCTGGAAGCGGATTTTTTGGTTGTGGGTGAGGCGGATAATGGGGAAACGGCCGTTTCTCTGGCACAAACCGTCCAACCCCACGTCGCCCTGCTAGACTGGAAAATGCCCAAACTGGATGGCATCCAAACCGCCTACGCCATCAAAAAAAGCCAGCCGCACATTTACACACTCATTCTCTCTGGTGCGCCGGTAGAAACGGCCGTGTTAGATGCCCTCGACCACGCCATAGACGGCTTCGTCCACAAAGACATCAGCCCGGCAGCCCTGTCACAAGCCA
This sequence comes from uncultured Ardenticatenaceae bacterium, assembly GCA_964600035.1. Taxonomy (GTDB): domain Bacteria; phylum Chloroflexota; class Anaerolineae; order Promineifilales; family Promineifilaceae; genus CAZRIB01. Next base: position 1,730 of record CAZRIB010000611.1, read on the forward strand.
TCCGCATCGTCGCCAGCGGCAAACGGTATTTGGGGCACGAAATCACCCAGGCACTCATCGCCCGCAGCCAGCAAAGCCAACCCACCCAACCGGCTCCCACCCTCTCCAACCGGGAAATGCAAATTCTCAACCTGATGGCAACCCCCGCCACCTATAAAGAAATGGGCGAACAGCTCTTCATCAGCGAAGAAACTGTTCGCACCTACGCCAAACGCATTTTCACCAAATTAGGGCAAACCAACCGCACACAAGCCGTCATCGCCGCCCTGCGCCTCAACCTCATTTCCCTGGACTAGTTCCGTCTTCGGTAATCCGTAATCCGTGCACTCTAACTCTGGTAATTTCGTCGGAAAACGGTATACGGACTTCGGGTTACGTATACTAATGCATTGTTAACTAAATTTATTCATTTTTACAGGACACGGATTCACACTGATAAACACGG
>CAZRIB010000612.1:0-2165 GCA_964600035.1 uncultured Ardenticatenaceae bacterium
TGGTTGTTGATTCCCAACAGGTACAACTGGCTGTTAAACGGCGTTTCCCCTTCTTCCAGTTCTGTTATGCGCGGCACATAGGAGCCATCTGCTTTTAGGATGTAGGCTTTTTCGGTGTCCTTTAGATAGATTTGCAGAATGTCTACCAGTTGGTTTCGCAAATCTTCGTCTTCAATTGGAAACAGGACTTCCACACGTCTGTCTATGTTGCGGGGCATCAGGTCTGCGCTGCCAACGTAGATGGATGGGCTGCCCATGTTGTGGAAGTAATAGATGCGGCTGTGTTCCAGGAAACGGCCGACTATGCTGTAAACCCGAATGTTGTCACTGACATCGGGAATGCCGGGACGCAGGCTGCACAACCCTCGCACAATCAGGTCAATTTGCACCCCTGCCTGTGAGGCGCGGTAAAGTGCCCGGATGATGCTGGAGTCGATGAGCGAGTTCATTTTGAAGATAATACGGCCGTTTTCCCCATGCGCTGTTTCCTGCTCAATCAAAGCCTGCATCGACGCCCGCAAATTCTTGGGCGCAACCAAAAACTTGCGGAATGTATCTTGACGAGAATACCCCGTTAAATAATTAAACAACTCCGTTGCATCCGCACCAAAATCCTCATTCCGGCTCATCAGCCCCAAATCTGTATAAACTCGGGCCGTAGAAGCGTTGTAATTACCCGATGCCAGATGCACATACCGGCGAATACCATCCTTTTCCCGGCGTACAACCAACGTGATTTTGCAGTGCGTTTTTAACCCAATCAGACCATAAACCACATGCACGCCTGCATTTTCCAACTGTCTGGCCCATTCAATGTTGCTTTCCTCATCAAAGCGTGCTTTTAATTCCACCAGCACAGAGACCTGCTTGCCATTTTCACGGGCACGCATCAGCGCCCGCACAATTGGCGGATTTGGCCCAACCCGGTACAGCGTTTGCTTAATAGCCAACACATCCGGGTCTTCTGCGGCCGACTGTACAAAATCAATCACCGGAGCAAAGCTGTCAAAGGGATGGTGCAGCAAGACATCTTGTCTTTGTAAAACGTTGTAAATTTTTTCGCCCCGCAATACTTCTGGAATAGTAGGGGTGAAGGATGGGTCTTTCAGATCCGGCCGTTCTAATCGGTGAAGTTCCCACAAACTACTTAGCCCCAACGGCCCATTTGTCGTATAGACATCATATGCGCCAATTTGTAAATTGGCTACCAATATGGCACGAATATCATCGGGTGTCGATTCATCAATTTCCAGCCGCACAACCCGGCCAAAGTGACGTTGGCGCAGATTTTCTTCCATGGTCATGAGCAGGTCATCAGCTTCTTCTTCCTGAATTTCCATGTCGGTGTTGCGGGTAATGCGGAAGGGATAAGAAGCCACAATTTCCATGCCGGGAAAGAGCCTGTCTAAATTGGCGGCAATGACTTGCTCCAGCCAAATAAACTTTTGTGTGGAAGGGGGCAGCAGTTCATCTGGTTCAAATGGTTTTAGGGGAACCAGACGGGGCAGGGTTGATGGTACTTTGACACGGGCAAAATGTTTTTCATCTTTTTCCGGGTCGTAGATTTCAACGGCCAGGTTCAGGCTAAGGTTGGAAATATGCGGGAAAGGATGGCCGGGGTCAAAAGCCAGTGGTGTTAAAACTGGAAAAATTTCGCGTTCGAAGTAATCGCGTAATTTCTTTTGATGGCTTTTCTTTAGGTCCGCATAATCCAAAACATGGATGCCTTCTGCTTTTAACTGGGGTTTTAGCAAATTTAGCCAGGCATCGGTGGCATCTGCAAAAAGGCGGGTGACTTTGCGATTGATGGCGACGAGCTGCTCTCTTGGGGTCAGGCCGTCGGCGGGTGTATTGGTAATGCCAAGCAAAACTTGCTGAATGAGACCGGAAACGCGCACCATGAAAAATTCGTCCATGTTGCTGGTGAAGATGGCTAAAAATTTAACGCGCTCCAGCAGGGGATGGGCGTTTTCGTTGGTACATTCGGCCAGTACGCGGCGGTTGAATTCTATCTGGCTGAGTTCCCGGTTGATGTATAGGCTGGGGTCTCGTAAATCTATTTCTTCTGTCATGTGGTCTCTTTTTTGTATGAATGTGTGTTGGTGATGGTGAAAACGGGCAAGTTCTTTGAATGTGAGCGTTCAGTTGGTCAGCTGCTACCCGTA
>CAZRIB010000613.1:0-2163 GCA_964600035.1 uncultured Ardenticatenaceae bacterium
CAACACGCCACCAGCACGTACAATCAAATATGGTTCATAACTGTACAGCCTCTCTTGCTGTGGCCAGTGTCCTCACCGCGCCACTAGCGGGGTTCACCATTTTTTGCTTTACTTAGCCTGGATAAACCAAAAAAGATTCCGACACGCGCTTCCCATGTCAACCGAAACGGCCGTACCCCACAAAACCATAGACTTAAGCGGCCTGCGCTGCCCCAACACCGTCATCGCCACCATCCATGCCCTGGAAACCCTGCAAAACGGCCAACTGCTGCAAATTATTGCCACAGACCTCAACGCCCCTTCCAACATTTCGGCCTGGTGCCGCCAAAGCAGCCACAAAATGGTGGAAATGTATGAAGAAAACGGCCGTTTTATTTTCATCATACAAAAATTCGCATAGTTATAAACACACCCAAAAACCAACACAAACCCACAAGTTACAGGATTGATGTCTTATGTCAACAACCGTTCAAACAGAAGCGACAGCCCAAACCAAAAATTACGGCTTTGTCATCGACAACCGAAAATGCATTGGCTGCCATGCCTGCTCCACTGCCTGTAAAAGTGAAAACGGCGTTCCCCTTGGCGTGTACCGCACCTGGGTCAAATATGTAGAAACAGGCACATACCCCAATAACCGCCGTCACTTTCAGGTAACAAGATGCAACCACTGCGCCAACCCACCCTGCGTACGCATCTGCCCCACAGAAGCCATGTACCAGCGTGCCGATGGCATTGTGGAGTTTGACAACAGCGTGTGCATTGGCTGCAAAGCGTGTATGCAAGCCTGCCCCTACGATGCCATCTACATTGACCCGGACACAAACACAGCCGCCAAATGCCATTACTGCGCCCACCGTACAGACATTGGCCTGGAACCGGCCTGCGTGGTGGTTTGCCCGGAACACGCCATTATTTCTGGCGATATGAATGACCCAAACAGTGAGATTGCCCAACTGTTAGCCCGGCAGGATGTCAGTGTGCGCAAGCCGGAACAAGGCACCTCGCCTAAACTGTTCTACATTGACGGCAATGACGTTTCTTTGCACCCCACAGCCACCGAACGCACACCGGAAACGTTTATGTGGGCGGATGTTGTGCCGCTGCATAAGGGAGAGAACGGCCGTTCACCATCTCACCCCCCTGCCCCCTCGCCCGCCCGCCATTCAAACGGCACACCCCTGCGCCCCAAGCAGCCACAAGGTCAGCCATGGCAAGGCCCTATTCAGCTTGGGTCAACGATGGCAGAGCATATGGTGCAGGTAGCTTACAATGCCCAGCATAAAATCCCCTGGCACTGGCCTGTGCCCGCCTACTTGGTCACAAAAGGCATTGCCGCCGGACTGTTTATGCTGCTGGCATTGGGCTGGGGACTGGGCTGGTTTCCTTTTGACGGGCTGACAGCGCTGGTGGGCGGTTTTGTCTCTCTTGTTTTTGTGGGCTTGACAACAGCCCTGCTGGTTTATGACCTGGAGAAGCCGGAGCGGTTTTTGTACATTTTGCTGCGCCCACAGTGGCACAGTTGGCTGACACGCGGCGCTGTGCTGTTGATTGGTTTTTCGACGATTGCCGGGCTGTGGTGGTTGTATGAACTGGGCAGTTATCTGTATGGCTATGATGTGCCGCTGCTGCAAATGCTCTTTTTATGGGTGGGACTGCCGTTTGCACTGGGCACGGCCGTTTACACCGCATTCCTCTTCGCCCAGGCAGAAGGCCGGGACTTGTGGCAAAGTCCGCTGCTGCCCTTCCATCTCGTGGTGCAGGCATTCATGATGGGGTCTGGCGTGCTGCTGCTCATTGGGCTGTTTATTCAGCTTCCGGCAAAAATGACCCAGACCGTTACGGCCGTTTTTGCCGTTTCCCTGCTGGTAGATTTGTTTGTCACGCTAGTTGGCGAATTTTCTGTGCCCCACGCCAGTGAAGTGGCCGGACGTGCAGCCCATGAAATCAGTCACGGCCGTTACCGTCGGCATTTCTGGGGCGGTTCTATCACCCTGGGGCACATCGTTCCCCTGTTGGCCTTGTTCATTGGCTGGCAGGTTGGCGGAACGGCCGTACTTGGTGCAGCAGCAGGTCTGGCCGCTGCCATTGGCCTCTACCTGTACGAATACGCCTTCGTTATGGCCCCACAAGAGATACCAAACAGCTAATTCAAGAGGAGAC
>CAZRIB010000614.1:0-2157 GCA_964600035.1 uncultured Ardenticatenaceae bacterium
GCAAATTGCTTTTTCTGGTGAGCGTTTTGCCTTTGTGTTTACGGTCATGCTGCTTATTTTGCTTTATATTTTGTTCCGTTTTGGGGCAATTTTATGGCGGCAGTGGCAATATTTTGCCGCAGACAGGGAGATTTTGTTTGTGAATCAGTCGCGGTTGATTGTGCGCCGCCCGGTTTCACTGCTGGGGTTGACGGATGCGTTTGATATGGCGCATGTGTCTCCGTTTTATGTGAGTGAGAAGCACCACTGCCCGGCGTTTGATTATGGCTACCAGAATATTTATTTTGGCCGGGATTTGCCACCAGAAGCGGCGGCGCAGCTTGTTTTGTTTTTGAACGGCCGTTTCTTTCCCCACCTTGATGATGACGATGAAGATTAATTGGGATAACGATGACTGCACCCCTAAATGCCAGTGATCTGGCGTTGAAATTGGCTTCTTTTTTGCCAGTTACCGTAACACGACAACTGCTCCAAAACAGCTTGCCGCAGCCGGGCGTGCCCCACAGTCTGCGGGCGGCCACCATTTTTGCCGACATCTCTGGCTTTACGGCCATGTCTGAAGAACTGGCAACAGATGGCCCGCGTGGGGCTGAAGAGTTGAACAACGTCTTGCTGCTGACGTTTACCGCGATGATTGACCTGATTCATAGTTATGGCGGGGCAATCAGTCATTTTTACGGCGATGCCATGTCGGTTTATTTTCCTGATGGGGATGGCACGGCGGCACAGCGTGCGCTTGCTTGCGGGCAGATGATGCAGCAGTTGATGGCATCCCGGTTGAGCCGGGTTGTTACAAGCAGGCCGCCAGGAAAACGGCCGTTTTTTGAGCTGACTATCAAAATTGGGGTGGGGTATGGCTACTGTCAGGAGGTGGTGGTAGGCAGTGAAACGATTGGTTTTGAGCATGTGCTAACAGGTACGGCCGTTGACGAAGCCGCACAAGCCGAACACCATGCCACGGCCGGACAAGTCATTGCCAGCCTAAATGTCCTGGCACAGGCTGGCCTGTCCCATTTGAACCCCCAAAATGCGCCGTTTGTGGTGTTGGAAACGGCCGTGTCTATTCCCCAAACAAGCCACATTCTCCGGTGGGAAACAGTTCCATTGGCCAGCATCAACCAGCTTGCCCAAAGCGCGGCCCCCTTTGTTACCAAAGCCATTATCGACAGACTATCAATTTCGACCCAACTACTGCCAGAACTGGCCGAACACCGCCCGGTTACCAGCCTGTTTGTCCAGTTTGCGCTAGAAGGTGACGACGACCCCTCATCTACCATTGCAACCAGAAAAATGGGGAAGATGCTGCAAGCCTATTATGAATGGGCTTGTTCGCTGGTAACCCGGTTCGGGCGAGAAAATGCCCGGGTAAATCGCGTGCTGACTGGCGACAAAGGCAGCCAGCTTCACATCATTTTTGGTGCGCCCATTGCCCCGGATGCGCCAGAGCAGGCACTGCGGCTGGCTCTGGCAATGCAGGCCGAGAAACCTTCGTATATCCAGTACCAAAAGATTGGGCTGGCTGCCGGTAAGGTGTTTGCCGGGCCGGTGGGCAGTGCCTCACGGCGAGAGTACACAGTGGTGGGGGATGTGGTCAATTTGTCGGCGCGGCTTATGCAAGTGGCTGAACCCGGCACGGTTTTGACAGATGAAGCCACGGCGAAACGGGTAGAGCATGTGATTGCCTTTGATGTGCTGCCGGCGGTCAGGCTGAAGGGGAAGGATAAGCCGGTGGTGTTGTACCGGGCTGTGGGGGAAAAACGGGAGTCGGCGAGGCTGCAAGCGTATGTGGGGCTGCGGGAACGGCCGTTAGTGGGCAGAAATGCCGAGCTGTCGCTGCTGAATGAGGCATTGGCGGCCGCATTGGCAGGCAAAGGCGGGGCTGCGGCCATTTTTGGAGAAACGGGCAGCGGCAAAACGCGGCTGTTGGTTGAGGGGATGCACAACTGGCTGGCAAAGGGAGGGCAGGGGCTGGTTGGCATTTGTCACCAACACACCACCGAAACACCTTACGCTCCCTGGCGCGTCATTTGGGAAGATTTTTTTGGTATGCGCCGGGAGATGAGCGGCGCGGAACGTGGAGCGTTGGTGGTGCAAAAGACACGCCAATTGGTTCCAAACTGCGGCGATGATGTGTATTTATGGGGCGAAGTGTTGGGC
>CAZRIB010000615.1:0-2150 GCA_964600035.1 uncultured Ardenticatenaceae bacterium
GGCGGCAACATGGCCGAATCTGGTTCTGTTTCCTGGCAGTTTACCCGCAAAGGGTACATTTCCATCAGCCAGTATGATGATGAAGATGAGCTGTTTATGACGGCGGCTGAGGCTGGTGCTGATGATGTGCAATTTGGTGATGGGCTGGCTGAAATTTATGTAGACCTGGATAATTTCCAGAGTGTACAAAAAGCCCTTAAAGAGGCTGGTTATAAACTGGATGAAGCCAATATGATTTATGACCCCAATAATCCGTTGGAACTGGATGCCAACCAGACGCTTCAGGTGATGCGGGTGATTGAGGTGTTGGAAGATTTGGATGATGTCCAGAATGTGTATTCCACACTGGAAATTAGTGATGAGGCGATTGCGGCGATGGAGGCGTAACGGCCGTTTCTCCGCAGCGGTAAAGGAGTGGGGCAGCTCACTCCTTTTTGTTTTCTTATGCGCATTTTAGGCTTAGACCCAGGAACGGCGACAACCGGATATGGCATTATTGATGTAGATGAGGGAGCGTTTACGGCCGTTGCCTACGGCGTTATTCGCACCCCGGCCACTGCGGAAATGCCCTACCGGCTGCAGCAAATCCAGCAAGAACTGCAAGCCCTTATTGACACCTACCAGCCAGACAGCGCCGGTGTAGAAGAAGTTTTCTTTGGGCGCAATGTGACAACCGCCATTACCGTCGGGCAAGCGCGGGGCGTGCTGCTGCTTACGCTGGCAAACAACAACATTCCCATTGGGGAATATTCCCCACCCAAAATTAAGGATGCAGTAACAGGTTACGGCAAGGCAGACAAGGCGCAGGTACAGCTCATGGTTCGCAATTTGCTGGATTTGGAAGAAACACCCCGCCCGGATGATGCGGCGGATGGTCTGGCGGTGGCTATTACACATTATCAATACCAGCGATTTGAGTCGCTTTATTAGTTATTGGGCTATTGGTTTATGATTGCTTCTCTCTCTGGAACGATTCTCAAAATTGAAGCAGCCAGCCTGGTTGTGGGTGTTGGCGGTGTGGGGATTCGTGTGTTTGTCCCGAAAACGGTACTGGAAAATGTGGGCGGTGTTGGGCGAACAATCCGCCTGCATACTCATATGATTGTGCGTGAGCAGGAACTGTCTCTTTATGGTTTTGAAACGGAAGAGGATTTGCAGTTGTTTGAAGTGCTGCTTGGGGTGAATGGTGTGGGGCCAAAGGTGGCGCTGGCGATTTTGGCGACGCTAAGCCCGGAGTTGTTGAAAAGTGCCATTATGCGGGAGGAAACGGCCGTTCTCCAACGTGTGCCCGGCATTGGCAAAAAGACAGCCGAACGCATCATGTTCCAGCTTCGGGACAAGCTCGATTTGACACAAGTGAGTACGGCCGTTCCATTTGTCACAGACATCGATGCCGACGTGATCGACATCCTCACCGGTTTAGGATTCTCCATTGTAGAAGCCCAGGCAGCCCTGCAAAACATCCCCCGCGACGTCAAAACCGTTGACGAGCGCGTCCAAATAGCCTTACAGCACCTTGACCAGGGGTGAACATGACAGGGTGACGGGTGACAAGGTGACAGAGTGACCCGCAATCTGCTGCTTGCCACGCGCTTTAATTATCACTCTATTTGAAAGAGACACCACCGACTGTGGCAATCACCATGAACAGAAATGTGACAAGTGGCAAACGCAGCTTCATACTTTGTAATTCGTAATTCGTAATTTACGGGAGAGGCATTATGAGCAGCATTGAGACTGAAATCTGGGACTTTCTCCACAAGCATTTACAAAGTATCTTCACAAAGGATGTAGAGACTTACAAAGCCACCACATCCGAAGAATTGTCATTGTATGAATGGTTTATCACCCCCCACCGGCAGGATGGCCTGGATTTTCACCTGTTCATGATTGACCATGCCTGGGCAGGAACAGATGGCGATTTTCGTTATGATTTATGGGAACCGCGTTTGCAGCTTTTTGGTGAAGGGAGCGAAACGGTAACGGCCGTTGTCTCTTACACCTTCATGCTCACCATTGCCCATGCCGACGGCACAATGACCCACCGCAGTCACAACGAAAGCCGCGTTTTGGTCAAAGAAAAAGGCCAGTGGCAAATTGTTCACGTTCACAAATCACCTGCCAGCCCCCACACCCCAGCCGCGTAACAG
>CAZRIB010000616.1:0-2148 GCA_964600035.1 uncultured Ardenticatenaceae bacterium
CTAACTTATTTACGAACGCTTACTAACACACGTAACCCGAACTCCGTATACCGTTTTCCAACGAAATCACCAAAGGCCGCGTCCACGGAAAACGGACAACGGATTACCGCATACGGATACCAGCGATCACCTTATGACCACACAAACAGAATCAGATACCGTCATCAAACTGGAAAATCTAAGCAAACGCTTTGAGCTGGTTGCTGAGTCTCCCAACTCGGTCTTTGACCTGCTGCGGTCACGCCTGCCAGGAAGCACCAAGACCCTCACCCCCAAAAAGCAGCAAGACTTTTGGGCTGTCAAAGATGTCAACCTGGAAATTAAAGCCGGGCAATGTCTAGGCATCATTGGCAAAAACGGCAGCGGCAAAAGCACCATGCTCAAGCTCATTTCCCGCATCCTGCTGCCCACAAAAGGCCGCATCATGGTCAAAGGGCGGCTGAGTGCGCTGCTGGAGCTGGGAACCGGTTTTCACCAAGATTTGACAGGCCGGGAAAACATTTACCTGAATGCAGCCATTCTTGGCCTGTCTCGTTCGGAAATTGACGCGCACTTTGATTCAGTCATTGCGTTTTCGGAGTTGGAGCAGTTTATTGATACGCCGGTGAAATATTATTCATCCGGCATGTATATGCGGCTGGGTTTTAGTATTGCCATCCATGTCAATCCGCAAATTTTGATTGTGGATGAAATTTTGGCTGTTGGCGATCAGGCGTTTCAGGAAAAATGTATTAATCATATTTTTGAAATGAAGCGCCAGGGCACAACCATTGTCGTGGTCAGCCATAATTTGGATGTACTGCGTAAGTTGTGTACGCATCTGGCCTGGATGGATCATGGGCATTTGCGGGCTTATGGTGCGGTTGAGGATCTGATTCAGGAGTATTTAACTTTTTTGCAAAGTTCAGGTATGTTGGTGGCCCAAGGTGAGCAGGCAGAGTTTGAACGTGCCGGAACGGGTGAAGTGGAGATTACGGCCGTTCGTTTTCTAAACGGCCGTGGCGAAGAAAAAGACCACTTCCTCACTGGTGAAGCCATGACTATTGAAATGCACTACGTCGCCCACAAACCCATTCACAAACCAGAATTTGGCATCGCCATTCACCGGGAAGACGGCGTGCAGGTAAATGGCCCCAACACGCAAACGGCTGGCCTCCCCATAGACGTGGTGGATGGTTCCGGCATTGTGCGGTATCACATCCACCAACTGCCTTTACTGCCTGCCCGCTACTTTGTCACAACGGCCGTTCACGACAGCACCATGCCCAAACCATACGACCACCACGACAAAGCATACATGTTTCAAGTGGTAGCTGGTGGCACACGCGAACTGTTTGGTCTTGTTGAAATAGATGCTGCCTGGGAATGGGAGCCACAAAACACCCCAGAAATCACCCTCTAAAAACCAACGTATGAATAAAACATCCACATCCAAACAACAGCATACCCTGCTGGTCAGCCATGATGTGCTGGGTGAAAAAATGGCAGGCCCTGGCATTCGCTACTTCCATATAAGCCGCGCCCTGGGACATCACACCAACCTGACTCTAGCCATTCGCCCTCAAAATGAAAAAGCCCTGGCCTCGGTTCAAGAAAAATTACCCCACGTTCAGGTAGTAACTTACGAGCGGTACAATTGGGACTCCATCAAACACGAAGCTGAAAAAGCTGATGTCATCATCCTTTCCCCTTACACAACCTGGGAAATTCCACAATTTAGCACCGTAGATTGTGCTGTCGTTATAGACGGTTATGACCCACTGCTGATTGAATGGTTGACTACCCTCAACCCGGAAGATGACCAAACAGAACAGCATGTTCATTGGGTTGAACGGGCAGGTGCGCTGTTCTATCAATATCTACACAGCGACTTTTTTATTTGTGCCAGTGAACGGCAGCGTTATTGGTGGCTGGGGCAGTTGGAAGTGGCTGGTCGCATTAACCCTAAAACGTTTCATGCGGATCATTCCTTGCGCGCATTGGTAGATGTTGTGCCCTATGGCCTGCCGGAAGGCGAACCGGAACACACCCGCAATGTGGTTAAAGGTGTATGGCCGGGCATTGCTGAAGATGACGTTCTGGCTTTGTGGGGGGGCGGTTTGTGGCCCTGGCTGGACCCGGAAACGGCCGTACACGCCATCGCCCAAC
>CAZRIB010000617.1:0-2140 GCA_964600035.1 uncultured Ardenticatenaceae bacterium
TCCCCTACCTCAAAGAGCTGGGCGTTACCTACCTGCACCTCATGCCCCTGCTCCAGCCCCGCCCCGGCCAAAATGACGGCGGCTACGCGGTGATGGATTACCGGCAGGTGCGCCCCGATTTGGGGACAATGGCCGATTTGGCCGATTTGGCCGCCCAACTACGCCAAAACAACATCAGCCTGTGCATTGATCTGGTGTGTAACCACACCGCCAAAGAGCATGAATGGGCGCAAAAGGCGATGGCCGGCGACCCCACCTATCAGGCCTACTACCACACCTTCCCCGACCGCACACTGCCCGACCAGTACGAGCAGACTATCCGCGAGATTTTCCCCGACTTTGCCCCCGGCAGCTTTACCTACTACGAGCAGATGGGGCGCTGGGTGTGGACGACGTTCAACGAGTACCAGTGGGATTTGAACTATGCCAATCCGGCTGTTTTTGGCGAAATGCTGGACATTTTGCTTTATCTGGCGAACCAGGGGGTGGAAGTGCTGCGGCTGGATGCGGTGGCCTTTATGTGGAAACGGCTGGGGACGGACTGCGAGAACCAGCCGGAAGCCCACGCCATTTTGCAGGCGTTCCGTGCCTTTAGCCAGATGGCCGCGCCCGGCCTGCTGTTGAAAGCGGAAGCGATTGTGCCGCCGCCGCAGTTGGTTCCCTACCTGGGGCGGGGTAAGGCGGCCAACAAGGAGTGCCATGTCGCGTACCACAACGTCTTTATGGTGATGTTGTGGAGCGCGCTGGCGGAGCGGAAAGTGGCGTTGATGACCCACGCCTTGCAGCAGATGCCGGCCATCCCGTCCGGCACGTCGTGGCTGACGTATGTGCGCTGTCACGATGACATTGGCTGGGCGGTGACGGAGGAGGACGCGGCGGCGGTGGGGCTGAATGGGTTTCTTCATCGCAGCTTTTTGAGTGATTTTTACAGCGGTCGTTTCCCCGGTTCTTTTGCGCGGGGGGCGACGTTCCAGTTTAACCCGAAGAACAACGACCGGCGCATCAGCGGTTCGCTGGCGTCGCTGGCGGGGCTGGAAGTGGCGCTGGAGCGGGGTGACGAACGAGAGACCGATCTCGCCATTCGCCGCATTTTGCTGCTGCACAGCATGATTTTGGCTTTTGGCGGCATTCCTTTGCTGTACATGGGGGATGAGATTGGCTTGCTCAACGACCACAGCTATGAGGCTGACCCTGATTTGGCCCCGGATAATCGCTGGCTGCATCGCCCCTGGATGGATTGGGCGGCGGCGGCGCGGCGGCATGACCCGGAGACGGTGGCAGGGCGGATTTTTGCTGGCTTGCAGCAGTTGGTGGCGGCGCGGAAGCGGGCGTTTGGGCTGCATGCGCGGGCGCGAAGCTACCCGGTGTGGACGCATAATGAGCGGGTGTTTGGGCTGATTCGGGAGAGTGCGCACGGCCGTATCCTCATCCTGGCTAATTTCTCTGAGTGGGGGCAGGCGGTTTCCCGGCGGCGGCTGGATGAGATGGGTTTTTGGGGTGAGCTGGTGGATGTGGTAAACGGCCGTCACCTTGACCCTTACGCCGACATTTATCTGGAACCGTACCAGGCTGTGTGGTTAGGGAAATTGGACGCAGATTTGCAGGATTAACGCAGATTTTTGGAATGGCAATGGACTATCAACATAAAGAATTGACCGAGAAAATTATTAGAGCATTTTACGATGTTTACAACGGTCTGGGGTACGGGTTTCTTGAAAAGGTTTATGAAAATGCATTAGCCATTGAATTACACCATAATGGGCACAAAGTTGAACAACAAAAGCAAATTCTTGTTCGTTATCGCGGTCAGGTTGTTGGCGACTACTATGCAGACCTTGTTGTAGATGATTTCGTTATCGTCGAGTTAAAAGCAGTCTCGGCAATTCTCAAACAACATGAAGCGCAGTTACTCAACTACTTGAAAGCAACCCCTCATGAGGTAGGTCTTTTATTTAATTTTGGGCCAATGCCTGGTATCAAACGAAAAGCTTACGGGAATCATAACAAGCCCAATTTACAGCAAGAACAATAAATCTGCGTAATCCTGAAAATCTGCGTCCCATCCAAGGAGAAGAAGCATGAGCGAATTATTTGGCGGGATAGAAGCAGGCGGCACGAAATTTGTGTGTGCGGTGGGGAC
>CAZRIB010000618.1:0-2139 GCA_964600035.1 uncultured Ardenticatenaceae bacterium
GTCGTGGAAAAACGGCCGTCTTGTGGTATCAATAATGTCTCAGGAATTTGAAAACGTTTTCATACTACGGAGTCTTTTTATGAAAAAACCAGCCCTGTTCGCCACACTCCTTCTAATCATTCTGCTGCTCGGCTGCCAAAGTACGCCTGCCGCCAGCCCCACACCACCGGCCACAGAAACGGCCGTTTCCCCCCAACCAACCGCCACCATTGACCCCATTCCAACCCTAAACGCCCAGGCCTTCGCCGCCAACCAACAGTTAGGGCGCGGCGTCAATCTAGGCAATGCGCTGGACGCCCCATCAGAAGGGGCATGGGGACTGTACCTGCAGGAGCAGTACTTCGCCGACATCGCCGAGGCCGGTTTTGACCATGTGCGCGTACCCATCCGCTGGACAGCCTATGCCAGCCTGGAGCCGCCCTACACCATTAAGCCACGCATCTTCAAACGCATTGATTGGGTCATTGAGCAGGCCTTTGCCCACGATTTGGCCGTGGTGATTGACGTGCATCACTTTGAAGCCATCATGCAGCAGCCAGAAAGCCAGGCAGAACGGCTGGCGGGCATTTGGCAGCAAATTGCCGACCATTACAAAGACTATCCGAATACGCTCTACTTTGAAATCTTGAATGAGCCGAATGAGAATCTGGACAGCGAAACCTGGAACACGATTTTCCCGCAAGCGCTGGCCGCCATTCGCCAAACCAACCCGGACCGGTATGTCATTATCGGCCCTGATATGTGGAACAATGTTGGTCGTCTCAGCACGCTTGAACTGCCCGCCGATGACCGGCATCTCATCGTTACCTTTCATTACTACTCACCCCACGAATTCACCCATCAGGGCGCACCCTGGTCATCCAGTTTTGATGTAAAGGATTTACCCTGGGGGTCTGAGGCGGATGTGAAAGCGCTTCAGGCTGATTTTGATGCGGCGCAGGCGTGGGCAGAAGCGGAGCAACGGCCGTTATACATTGGCGAATTTGGCGTCTATTCCCAGGCGCCGGAAGCGTCGCGCATTTTGTGGCTGGCCGCTGTGCGGGAAGAAGCAGAAAAGCGTGGTTTTTCCTGGGCTGTCTGGGATTTTGGCACGGATTTTGCCATTTACACCCTTCACAGCCGGGAATGGAAAGAGCCTCTGCTCCGGGCGCTCATTCCAGAATCATAAAACAGAGGGCACGGCTTTATTCCCGCCCACTGGCAAACAGATGGCACTGCTGGCACACGGCTACAGTCCGTTCTTCATGTAAAAAGGCGGCCTGTGGCATGCCATCTGTCGTATGGCTTTGGTGGCAATCTACACAAGCGGCCGCATTGGTCGATAATCGCTGCCAGTCTGGGAGGAAAATGTGAAAGTGGTTATTAAAATCTCGTCCCTGTGAAATATCGCTGTGACATTTTGTGCAGTTAATGTCTTCGATTGGGTGGGTAAGCGGTGCAGGTTGGGGGAAATTGCCGCTGACGAATTTGACCAGGTCTTGTGCCCCTTGACGCATGGCATGAATACGGCCGTTCATGCCTTTTCCTGAATGGCAGTCAATACAACGAACACCTTCACCCGTATGGAAGGAAGCCAGGTCAACGGCCGTTTCTGCCTGCGCACGATCAACATAATCACTTTCTGGATTCGTGTGGCAAGATGCACAAAAACTGTCATGATTTTCCAACTGCGCACCAGTTGCACCAACCAACGGAACAACAATCAACGCCAATAATACGGCCGTTTTCATTGTCAACAGTGACCGCAGTAATTTCCGGGGATTTGACTTGGACATGATTGACACCTCTTTTGTCATGATTTGCTGTTACGGCGCACCGGTCTGCAAAAGGCTGGAAACGGCCGTTTCTCTCATTGATTCAGCTCAACTTCTAGTCACCTGACACTTTTTACAACAAGGAATTTTGGACACGGAGTGACACAGATAAACACGGATAATTTAGCTAAAAAATCTGTGTCATCTGCGTCCATCAGCGCCCTAATAAAAACTGTCAGGCAGCCAGACTCAATTTCATCAATGAAAATAACTGGGAGTCATTGTAAACCTGATCCAATTCATGTAAATCCCCCCATCTCAGATTTAAGGAGAATTTAAGGCAGGCGGCTCACCTGGTACGGCCACAGGTTATGGAGTTGTGGGG
>CAZRIB010000619.1:0-2138 GCA_964600035.1 uncultured Ardenticatenaceae bacterium
CGTTCCCGCCCCGCCAGAGGCAATCACCGGGATGTTGACGGCATCGGCTACAGCACGGGTCAATTCGATGTCGTAGCCTGCCTTTGTGCCGTCGCCGTCCATGCTGGTAAGCAAAATCTCACCCGCACCGCGCCGTTCCGCCTCCCGCGCCCATTCTACGGCATCCAGCCCGGTTGGTTTGCGCCCGCCGGAGACAAAAACTTCCCATTTGGAGATTGGAGATTCGGGATTGGAGATTTCAGCGTCATCCAATCTCCAATCTCTAATCTCTGATCTCCGTTTGGCGTCAATCGCCACCACCACCGCCTGGCTGCCGAACTCGCGTGCGCCCTGGGTGATGAGGTCGGGGCTGCGGACGGCCGCCGAGTTGATGGCGACTTTGTCCGCCCCGGCACGGAGAATGGCGCGCATGTCGTCCACCGTGCGGATGCCGCCGCCGACAGTGAAGGGGATGAACACCTGGTCGGCCACAGCGCGGGCCATCGCCATGACGGTTTGCCGCGCTTCGTGGGTGGCGGTGATGTCAAGAAAGACCAGTTCATCGGCTCCGGCGGCGTCGTACACTTTGGCCTGTTCTACCGGGTCGCCCGCGTCGCGCAGTTCCACAAAGTTGATGCCTTTGACAACACGGCCGTCTTTTACATCCAGACAGGGAATAATTCGTTTCGCTAACATAAAAACCTCAATGTTTATGACTGTATGGGATGGGAGATTGGAGATTAGTGATTGGAGATTGAGCAGGTGGCAAGTGGCAGGCTGCAAGTCATTCCTCGTCCTGTCACCCCATCACCTTGTCACCATGTCACCTTTTCATCTCTGCGCCTTCCAATTTCATATCGTTATCTCAATCCGGTTGCCGTCCGGGTCGAGGATGACGCTTTCGTAGTAGCCGTCGCCGGTGGTGCGTGGTTCGCTGATAACGGGATACCCGTCCCGGCGCAGGCGGTCGGTCAGGTCGTTTACGGCCGTTTCGCTGCCCACACTCACTGCCAAATGCGCCAACCCCACCCTTTCCGCGTCACCTGCTCTCGGCTGCACATCCGCCCGCTGCATCAGCTCCAGCCGCGCCCCGCCCGCAAAGGTGATGAAGTAGGAGGAAAAGCCGGTGCGGGGATTGGTGTATTTGGCGTTGGCACGGCCGTTAAAATAGGCCACATAAAAATCCCGCAGCGTCTCCAGTTGGTGTGTCCAGATGGCAAGGTGCTCAATTTTCATGCCACGCATCCAGGCCATTCAGACCCAACAATTGGCTGAGATGGCGAATTTCGTAGGTGGGTGTTACGCCGTTGGGGTTGGGCCTGCCCTGTGGATTGTACCAGCAGGTATCCAGCCCGTAATTTACCCCGCCCTGAATATCTGAGCTGAGGCTGTCGCCAATCATCAGCACCTCGCTTTTGGCGGGCTGTCCCATCTGGGCAAAGACGGCGTCAAAGATGCGGGGGTCTGGTTTGGCAATACCCAACTCGTCGGAAATGACAACGGCCGTAAACCACTGCCCAATCGTGGAATTTGCCAGCCGGGGGCGCTGCACTTCGGACAGGCCATTAGTGATGAGGGCGAGCTGGCAGTTCTGCCGCAGGGTGTTGACCACTGCCTCCGCGCCGTCCATTAAGTCGGAGCAGTCGCCCAGGTTTTGCAAGTATTGGCGGCTGAATGTGGCCGGGTCTATCGGCGCGCCCAGTTCAGCAAAAAGCTGTTGGAACCGGGAGACGCGAAGCTGAACGGCCGTTAACTCCCCGCGCTCAAACGCCTGCCAGATTTTACTGTTAATCCGGTGATACAGGTCGCCAATCTCCGGCGTGTAAACCAGACCAAACTGCGCCAACGTTTGCGCCAGCGCCTTCACCTCCGCCGTGTCAAAGTCAAAAAGCGTATTATCCAAATCAAAAAGCAGCCAGTGATAACTCATTCAATCTCCTTCAAAAAAGAGAGTAGGAGATTGGGAGATTAGGAGATTTAAGTTTTTAATTACCCAATCTCTCAATCTCTTAATCTCTCAATCTCTCAATTTTCCTCACAAACCCTATCGCCTCACCCAAATCCAAACGGCCATCATAAATCGCCCGCCCGGTGATGACGCCCACCACGCCCTTGTCCGCCAGTGCGGCACAGCGGCGGATGTCGTCCAGCGAGGCCAC
>CAZRIB010000620.1:0-2135 GCA_964600035.1 uncultured Ardenticatenaceae bacterium
AATGGTGAATGGTAAATGGTGAATGGTGAATGGTAAATGGTGAATGGTGAATGGTGAATGGTGAATTGTGAATGGTAAATGGTGAATGGTGAATGGTGAATTACTAATCTCCAATCCCCAATCTCCCAATCTCCCAATCTCCTAATCTCCAATCTCCCAATCTCCTAATCTCCTAATCTCCTAATCTCTCAATCTCCCAATCCCCCCTTACCCCTGCAGCTTTTTCTCCAGTGCATTCAAGGCGCGTTCCAGTTCAGCCTGACGCAGACTGTTTGTCACATCGCCGCGGGTGCGTTCTAAAACGGCGCGTACTGTGTCTGTGCGCCGCCGCAGCCCGCCGCTGATGGTGTCGTTGAAGTCGAATGTGACCAGCACGCTGTAAATTTGGTCCATTACGTCGAGAAGCCGCTCTGCTTCGCTGCTGTGGCCGTGCCGGATGATGTCGAGGATGCGGCGGCGCAGTTCTGTGGCGGCTTCGGCCAGTCCGTTGAGCCAGGTGTTGCTTTGGCACGCCAACTCTTGTGGGGTGGGTAACGGCCGTTCCCGAATAAGCGCATACGTCAACTGCGCTTCTACATACTCTTTGATGGCATCCTGCGTATAGCCAGCAAAGTAAAGATTGGGATACGCCTCCACACCGCTGACCAATGTCTCTTTTGCGGCTTTTGCCTTGGCAATAAGCTTTTCTGCCTGCTCCCACTCTTCCCGATGGATGGCGCGGATAGCCCGGGCGCATTGGCTAATTAAATCGCGTGAGCGTTGGTAAGCCTGGTCGCGGGCGTCGTTAATTTGTTCCAGTTCTTCCCGAATGGCATCGGCCGTTTCTTCTAAATGCATCATGGCTGTTTATTCATCCTTTTTGTCATCGTTGTCTGGTGAATCCTGGCCTGACTGGGTAAACCGGAAAAATTGGTCGGCCAGAGAGTTGGTTTGGGGCAGGCGGATTTCGCCAAACTGCCGTTCGTAGTTGGCAATGTGGCGCGTGAGCGCACGCTGTAACATTTTGGCATGAACAGGCGAAAGGATGACACGGGCGACAACTTTGCCTGCCTGTCCGCGTGGCGGGCGGGGCAGCAGTTGGGCAAAATCCAGCACCATTTCTGCGGGTGTAAAGCTAAAGAGCGCGGCGTTTGAGTAAACGGCCGTTAAATCCTTTGGATAGTCCACAGTGATTCTTTTCGGTTGTCTGGGTGGTCCGGGTGGGGGTAAGGGGGCGGAATTTTCGTCGCTCATAGGCTGCTCCTCGTTCATAATGAAATGTGAATTGTTGATTGCTGCTCATTGTAGCACACCCCATGACATTGGTGCGATTCCGGCACAAGGGCCGCTTTGTTAGAATGGCGGCAAACAGCAAATGCAGCAGGGAGACTGTGGCTGCTTCATAATTCATAATTTGTAATTCGTAATTTTCGAAGGAGTTGGTTGTGAATCGGCAATATCTTTATGGCATGGTTGTTGGCGTTTTTCTGGGGGCGATTATTACGGCCGTTTCCCTTACTCTCCTCAAGCAAACCAAACCGGCAGCCATTGTCATAGAGCCGCCACCGCCGCCGCCAACGGCCGTTCCCACGCCTACCCCCGCCCCCCTTTCCGTGTTTGTCAACGGCGCTGTTGTCAAGCCGGACGTGTACCAACTGCCGCCCGGCAGCCGGGTAGAAGAGGCCATTGCCCAGGCCCAGGGTTTTACGGGTGATGCCAATGTAGATTTGGTGAATCTGGCACTGCCTTTGCAAGATGGCATGCAAATTTATGTGCCTACTTTGGACGAAACGGCCGAAAACAGTGACATGGCCGTGCGTATGCCAGAAACGGCCGTTGCCATCCCCGCCGCAAACCAAAACACCGGCACATTGGTCAACATCAACACCGCCACCGCCGCCGATTTGGATGCCCTTCCCGGCATTGGCCCCAGTACTGCCCAAAAAATCATCGACTACCGCGATGCCAACGGCCCCTTTGCCACTATCCAGGCCATCATGGAAGTCCCCGGCATTGGCGAATCGAAATTTGCGGAAATTGAATCCCTGATAACGGTTGGGAATTAGCCGTGTGCCGTAAACCGTAAACCGTGAACCGTAATCGGAATACGGACAACGGAATACGGAACGCCAACAACATGCTACAATAAAAGCACC
>CAZRIB010000621.1:0-2128 GCA_964600035.1 uncultured Ardenticatenaceae bacterium
CGGCCACAAAAAGCCGTTATTAACCCGTTTCAACGGGTTTCTAATTTACAGCAGGACATTTCAATGCCCGACTATACACCACCACGATTAAATGTAGTTCATATTAGACGGCGTAGAGAAAAAAAGTCACATTTTGTGTCGTTGACGGGTGACAAATAAAAAACGTGGCAGGGACAATGCGTCATCCATGCCACGTTTGTGCTTGCTGCTGTTTTAGTGGGGTGTTTGCTGGCTGCTACTCTTCCAGAAATGGAAACGGCCGATACACCGGCTCATACATCATGTTTTTCACGTATGTGTGCCAACCTTCTGGCGGGGTAACTGTAGCCAACCCGCGTTTGGTAGCCACTTCGGCAACGGCCGTACCTATTGCCGCCGACACCTCACGAATCCGGTCCAGTCCAGGATAAACACGCCCGATTGCCAAATCCTCTTCCGTAACCAGGCTGGCCAATGTTTTGGCCGCTGCCAGGAACATTTCATCTGTTACATGGCGGGCACCGCTGGCTACAACACCCAGCCCGACTCCGGGGAAAATATAGGCATTATTGCCCTGGCCGGGCACAAATGTGTGGCTGTTGTATTTAACCGGGTCAAATGGGCTGCCGCTGGCAAAAATTGCCCGCCCCTGACTCCATGAATAGGCTTCTTCGGCCGTGCATTCAGAATTGGCAGTGGGGTTGGAAAGGGCAAAGATAATCGGCCGTTCATTGTATTCTGCCATTTTGGACACCACAGCCCGGGTGAACATGCGCGGTTGGCCAGACACACCAATTAATGCGTGTGGTTTTAAGGCGTTAACGGCCGTAATCAAATCCGGCGCTGGTTCATGGTCGTGGGCATACGGCAGTTTATGGGCGGCCAAATCGGTGCGGCTCTTCACCACCAGCCCGCGTGAATCGACAAACCAGCAGCGCTGGCGGGCTTCTTCTTCACTCAAACCGTTGGCTACCATGGCAGACACAATCAAATCGGCAATGCCGATACCCGCTTCGCCAGCACCCAGGAACAGCAGCCGTTTGTCTTCCAGTTTGCCACCAGTCAACCGCAGCGCAGAGAAAATACCGGCGGCCGTGACACTGGCTGTCCCTTGAATATCGTCATTGAAGGTACAAATCTTGTCCCGGTATTTGTGCAGCAGACGAAATGCATTGTGATTGGCAAAGTCTTCAAACTGGATCAAGGCGTTCGGGAATCTGTCGAGAACGGCCGTAATGAATTCATCTACCAATTCATCATATGCTTCACCGGTCAAACGGCGCTGTTTCAGGCCAATATAAAGGGGATCATTGAGAAATTCTTCGTTATTGGTGCCAACATCCAGCATGATGGGCAGCGTCGTGGAAGGATCAATGCCACCACAGGCGATGTAAAGTGAGGTTTTGCCCACAGGAATCCCCATGCCATTTGCGCCCAAATCACCCAGACCTAAAATGCGCTCGCCATCTGTTACCACGATGACCCGTACATTGTCATTGGGCCAGTTTGCCACTAATTTGGCAATGTCCCCTTTATCTTCTGCCGAAATGTAAAGCCCGCGCGGCCGGCGGAAAATCAGGCCGAATTTTTGGCATGCTTTCCCAACGGTGGGGGTGTAGATGATGGGCATCATGGTTTCCAGATAATCAATAACGACCCGGTAGAACAGGGTTTCGTTGCGATCTTCCAGACCAATCATGTAAATATATTTTTCCAGGTCGTTGGGTTTGCTGCGAAAGTTGTCAATGGCCCGCTGCACCTGGAGTTCCTGAGAAAAGATGCGCGGCGGCAGCAGCCCCCGCAGCCCCAGCGCTTCCCGTTCTTCTTTGGTGAAGGCTGTGCCCCGGTTGAGCAGTGGGTTGTGGAGTAGGTTCATTCCAGTTGGAAAATCTTCAGGTATTGAAGGTTTGTTGGGCATAAGAAGCTCCTTTTTTGTTTTAACTTGTGCATGTGTGAGTTTGTGGCTGGAAACGGCCGTTTCCCCACATCAGTAAAAAATAAAATTTCCTCTCTCTGGTAAAATAGGTGTGAAATGGGTGAAAGAGAAATCTGACAACTCATTTTAATGAGCAAGGGCACTATAATACCCCAAACGCTTCAAATCCCAGTTTCGGAAGGCACATCTGCCATATGATATTTGTCAGGTATT
>CAZRIB010000622.1:0-2126 GCA_964600035.1 uncultured Ardenticatenaceae bacterium
TACGGCCTTGCAGTGCGATGAACACAATGATAGCAACCAGCCAGTAAACCAGTGCTCCTTGCCACATTGCGTTTTCATCCAGTTTAACCGTCAGGTAAATCATGGCCGGAATGCCCAGCACAAAAAGCAGTATATCGTAGCGGATGATGGCCATGAACGGCTCGGCGATCTCGCCAATGGCAGGCAGGGCGGCAAATTGCCCCAGCCATGCCGCCAAAATGTTGGCCGCGCTGCCCAGCCCTGGCGGGTAAAGCAGGAACAGCGTGTTGGCGGCGAAAAAGGTAACGGCCGTTACGAGGATGTGCCAGCGTGTGATGGGGATGTGCCAGGGACGGCCGTTATTGGCCCCGGCCAGATAATTCGTAAAACGGACATGGACGAAAACAGCCACCAAGCCCCCGGCCAGCAAGGTGTAAAACAGGGGCGCGCTGCCCAGACCAAGCCCCAGAGCGGCGGCGGCAGTCCAGCCCCACTTTTCTCCTTCTTCCTGGCGTAGGTAGGCCACTGCCAGCAGTCCGGCGGCAAAAAGGGCGATGCTGCTGCCATCTGCCGTGCGTGAACCGGCGGCCAGAATGGGCGAAACGGCCGTTAACACAGCCGCCAGCAGTGCCCCCCATCGGCCAATTTTTTCGCGGAGCAGCCAGGGCAAGGCCACAACTGCCCAGCCAAACAAGGCCGGAACCAGCCGCATCACGGCGTCGCTGCTGCCTAGAATGGGGGTAAGCAGGGCGGTTAGGGTGAAGTAGGCGGGGCTGGCTGGCGGGGTAACGGCCGTATTCGGCTGCCAAAAAGCCCACACGCGCCACGCTTCCGCCGCTTCTGCCGGTGAAAGCGGCACATGCCCCAGGTCTGCCAGCCGCAAAACGCCAGCGAGCAGCCACACAGCCAGCATCAAGCCATCGGCCACAGTCAGGCGGGCAAGCAAGGGACGTTTTTCATCATGGGTAAAAGCAGTTAGCTGTGTCATGATTGGTTTTTCTCCGGCTGCCAGGCAAAGATGGTGACGCCGTTATTTGTGTAAACGGGCGTTAAGCGGCGGGCAAATTTTTCGTAGGCCTGCTGGCCGTAGGTGTTCATTTCCAGTGCGCCCACATAGATGTACTGTACCTGATAGGTGTTGAGCAGCCGAACGGTGCTGTCCCAATCCTGCGAGGTGTAGATTTCGCGCACGGCGGGGTCGCGCAGGCCGGGTTCTGGTGTGCCGGGACCGCGCCATTGGTATTCATGCCCGGCCCAGCCCAGCACGGTGGGTAAACCGGTGTTGGCGGCAACACGGCCGTATTGGCTGTACTGCCCGCCGACGGCTTCCAAAATAACGGCCGTATCCAGGGCGTTGTTTTCACGCAGCCACATGATGGCGGCGTACTCATCCGGGTTAAAGCGTGCCAGATAGGCCAGCCCGTCCAGTGTGGCTGGCGCCCGGTCGGGGGCATTGGGCGCGCCCCGGTATTCTGCGGCACGGGATTGGGCGGCCAGGATGGGAAACTGCACGGCGAAGAGGAAGAGTGTCAGGTAAACGGCCGTTGTCAGTGCCGGAACGACTTTGCGGGCGGTGTTTTCTGTTTGCTGCCACAACCAACCCAGGCTGGCTAACCCGGCCACACCAAACAGCACCCAGCTCTGGTAATAAAATTTGAAAATGGTGTTAATGCGCTGGCCGAAGTTGTCGCGCAAATAGACAAATTCCGGGCCGATGGTGAGCAGTACGCCGGTAAAGATGAGCAGCAGGAGGAAGGGCAGCGCCGTGTTGGTCTGGCTTTGTTGTTTGGTTTGTTGTTCGGCGTTGTGCCGCCAAACCATAAGAATGGCCGCGCCCATGCCTGCCAGCAGCAGGATGAGCCAGGGGGCTGTGAGGCGGGCGGTAAGCAGCACGGGCAGCAGGGTGATAACGGCCGTTACGCCCCATCCAGCCGCAATTAGCGTATCTGGCCGGGGAGGTAGTGGCAGATTTAGCCCGGCGGCCAGTACGCCAATGCGGGCGCTGCCTTCCGGGCTGGCGGCAATAATCCAGACAAGCAGAAGCATGAGCAGGAACAGGATGAGCAGGAAGAGAGCGGCCAGTCCCACACCGAAGCGCCATTGTTTTAGTCGTTGGCGGCTGATGAGGAGGATGAGCATGGGCAGTA
>CAZRIB010000623.1:0-2125 GCA_964600035.1 uncultured Ardenticatenaceae bacterium
CGGCTTCTTTGGCGCACCCGCCCGCAAACCAGCCCCGCCCGCAGAACCGGAGCCGGAACCCACACCAGCCGCCGAAGTTGAACCAGAGCCGGAATTAGAACAAGAACCCGCTGTGGAAACGGAAACGGCCGTGCCGCTCACAGACGATGACATATTCTCCGACATGCCAGAAGACCCGGATGAGCAATTTGCCTGGCTGGAGAAAATGGCCGCTCGCCAGGGCGTACCGGATGAAGAACTGCTAACGGTTCAGGAAGAAATCCAACCAGAAGAACCCGCTGCGTTGAAACCTGCTAAAACAGCCGAAGAGCTGCTTTCTGAATTGGAAGAACTGCCGGAACCGGAGCTGTTTGCAGACGAAGAAACGGCCGTGCCAGACTGGCTGCTGCCCGACGACGATGACGAATCCAGCTTGCAAACCGACTGGCTGCGCACCTTGCCAGATTTGGATGCCAGCAGTTGGCTAGTCGAACAGGAAGAAGTGGTGGCAAAAGGCATTGATGAAACCATTGTGCCATCAACAAAAGACCTTGCGGAAACCGGTCCCTTGCCCGAAGTGGCTCCAGCTCCGCCGCCAACTTTTACGCCTGAACCGGAACCAGAACCGATGGATTCACTCATTTTGCCGGTGGATGAACCGATTTCCTCGGCACTGGTTGCCGACAGCAAAACGCTGGCAAAAGCCAGAGAGGCCATTGCAAAAGGGGATGTGGACCGGGCGCTAACCCATTACCAGCAGTTGGTGGAAAAAGGGGATGGGTTGATTACCGTTATTACAGACCTGGAAACGGCCGTAGAAAACCAACCCCACAACCCAGACATTCCCCGCCTTTTGGGTGATGCCTACATGCGCAACGGCCAATTACAAAAAGCACTGTCACTTTACCGCCTGGCACTTGACCAACTGTAAAAATCGGTCACAATAGAGTACGCAAGAAACATTAGTAAGCAGCCCACAATTTCACCAACTTAATTGTGGACGGTCAATTACCAATTCAAAGAGGCATGGCGCAACCCGCCAGCCTCTTTTTTTGCCAACAGAAAATTTTTATAGGACGGAGTAATTCAAAATGGAACGGACACTTATTTTAGTAAAACCAGACGGTGTACAACGTGGCTTAATTGGCGAAATTATTACCCGCTTTGAGCGCCGCGGATTAAAGCTGATCGGCATGAAATTTATGCAAATGAGCCAGGAACTGGCCGAAACGCATTATGGCATTCACAAAGGCCGCCCTTTCTATGACAGCCTGGTGGAATACATTACCTCTGGCCCCATTGTGGCTATGGTGTGGGAAGGCAATAATGCCGTCGCAGCAGCACGGGCAACGATTGGCGCCACCAACCCTGTGGAGGCAACGGCCGGTTCTATTCGCGGCGACTTTGGCATGGAAATCGGCCGTAACCTGGTACACGGCTCCGACAGCCCGGAAAACGGCATCAAAGAAACCAACATCTTCTTCACCCCTGAAGAATTGGTAGATTGGCAGCGCGACAGCGACAAATGGATTCGCGAATAAAGCCGGGTAAACACATATAAAACCAAAAGAGCGCTGTGACAGGCGCTCTTTTTTTATTCCAGTTACCTTATTTCTCTATCTTTTTATTCAATAATTAATGTAAAAACTATTGCATTCGCAGCACCACATGGGCATCCTGCCACAGCTCTTCCAGATTGTAATAATGGCGTTTATCTGGAGAAAATAAATGGACAATTAAATCGCCAAAATCCAGCAGAACCCACCCATTTTCAGGGTCTCCCTCAATGCCTTTGGACAAAACATTGGCATTCTTTTTGGCATCTTGGGCAATGCTGTTCGCCAATGCCTTTAATTGGCGATCGTTTTCACCGTTGCAAATAAGAAAATAATCAGCGAAAACAGCTTTGTCTCGAATATCTAATAAGGTTATATCTGTCCCTTTCTTTTCTAAAATGGTATCTACCAGCATATGGGCTAATTCTAAACTTTCCAGATAGCACCTCCTCAAAAATGGTTGATTGATGATTAACGAATTAATGATTAAAGTGAATTGCAGGCATATCTGCCGCATTCATTATTTCTTACGTCGTTTTGCCAAAATTTTATCATGCCGGTTTACTCTATGACAACTGTAATAAAATGGC
>CAZRIB010000624.1:0-2122 GCA_964600035.1 uncultured Ardenticatenaceae bacterium
CAATCTGCCAGATTGAACCAATCTTGCCAAGTTAAAAACGAATGGTTAGTAACTGTAATGACGCAATTAACTAATTTTGGTCACGAACAGAAGCTTTTTCAATGGCGATGATG
This sequence comes from uncultured Ardenticatenaceae bacterium, assembly GCA_964600035.1. Lineage (GTDB taxonomy): Bacteria > Chloroflexota > Anaerolineae > Promineifilales > Promineifilaceae > CAZRIB01. The sequence continues at coordinate 114 of CAZRIB010000624.1, forward strand.
CCTTCATCTGCTCCCATTGCAATACATTGGGTAGGCGTAATGCGATAATGCTTGGTGGGATCGGCAAAGTTTTCCAGCGCGCCTTGCAGCACGCCCACTGCTAAATGGCATACCGGGCTGTCCGCCGTACGGCCTGTACACATGGGGCATTTGATAATGTGCCAGTACCAGTTTTCATCATCCTCATCAACTTTTACTTCTTGATCGCTGACGGTGTTGAAAAATTTGGCGAAAAATTGCAACCCCAAGCTAATCCGCTTTTCGAGTGCGCCAATTTTCATGGCTGCACGGGCGGCCGAAGCAACAGAACCGAAGCTGTCCAAACCGTCGTTGAATGTTTTCTTACCGGCCCGGATGGCAAAAGCGCGTGCGCCGCGTTTACCGTACATATCCCAGTAAGCTTGCTGGAGCTTGCCCACATGCTCAAAGGGAAACTCTTTTTTCATGTCGTCCGGCGGATAGTTGTCAATATATTGCGAGAGACCAGCCATGTTTAGTAGTGCGTTGACCCCGTTTTTGCCGATAATTTCTTCTGTCGATGTCAAGATAATGCGGGGCCACCGATTTGGATAATAACGTTCTTCGCTGTCGCTCATAACTGCCTCCGTGAAAATTTACCAGGTAAGGCCGTTGGGCACGGCCGTTCTGCTTAAACTGCTTTCATGTAAAGCGGAACGGCCGTTATTGTACTCGAAAATAGGGCAGAGAGAAAAACCAATCTTTCCTATTTTGTTAGTTTGCCGGTGACAAAACGACGGGCTGTTTCTGCCAAAACGGCCGTGCCAATAGGCAGCACCCGCTCGTCAATGTCAAAAATATCCGTATGGTGATTACGAACAATCCCATCATCAATGGCCGCACCCAGCATAAACATAGCCCCCGGTGCTTCCCTGGCCATATATGCAAAATCTTCCGCCCCCATGCCAAACTCCGCATCAACAACCTGCTCATCAGCCACCAAATCTTTGGCAACCTGTTTCATCCAGCCATTAACACGGCCGTCATTGTACAAAGAGGGATACCCTTTATAGATATTTAACTCATAACTGCCACCCAGCAGGTTCGCATGTTGGAAAGCCTTTTCCAGCTCTTCCCAAATTTTTTCGCGCACATCCTGGTGGTGCGAACGGATAGTTCCCTGAATGTGAACTTCGTTGGGGATGACATTGGGGGCAGCCCCGCCGCTAATTTCACCCAAGCTGACCACACACGGCCGTAACGGATTGACAATGCGGGAAGGAATACCATAAATGTGGGGCAAAATCATACTCAGCATAAATAGCGGGTCACTACCGGTATGGGGATAAGCCCCGTGCCCGCCGCTGCCGCGAACCCACGCCTCAAACGAATCGACTGCCGCCAGACTGTACCCATCCTGAAACTCCAAAACGCCGGCCGGTTTGTTTGAGGCAACATGCAGGGCAATGACTGCGTCCACGCCTTCCAATGCGCCGTCGGCAATCATGGCGGTTGCGCCGCTAATGCCTTGGGCATCAAACGCTTCTTCGGATGGTTGGAAGAGAAAGCGCACATTGCCGTGCCACTGCTCGTTTGCCAGGCTTTGCTTAAGCAAGTGTGCCGCGCCAAGGAGCATGGCCGTATGTGAATCATGGCCGCAGGCATGCATCACGCCGTCATTTTTGGAGCAGTAGGGCACGTCATTCTTTTCTTGAATGGGCAGGGCGTCCATGTCCGCACGAATGGCGATGGTTGGCCCGTCTCCCGTGCCAATTTGCCCCACAACGCCTGTTCGTCCAACGCCTGTTTTGACTTCTATGCCAATTTCTTGCAGTGTGTCGGCCACTAATGCCGCTGTTCTAAATTCCTGAAAGCCCAGTTCTGGGTGGGCGTGTATGTCTCGGCGCAAGCGGACGATCTCGTCGGCCAACGCCTGGGCTTTTGCTAACATTTTTACTCCTTTGGATAGCTGGTCAGCCAGTCACTGTTTTAATACTTTAGGAACGAGAATGAAATAACCTACAAAACTGAGATTGGAGATTAGAGATTAG
>CAZRIB010000625.1:0-2119 GCA_964600035.1 uncultured Ardenticatenaceae bacterium
CGGCCGTTGCTTCCCGGCGCGCCTTTGTGGTAGAGGTGATGGGGCGTTACTGCGGTTACCTGGCGCTGATGAGCGCGCTGGCAACCGGCGCTGAACGTGTTTACCTGCATGAAGAGGGCGTTACCCTGGAAGATTTGGTGCATGATGTAAAGAAGTTGAAAGAAGCATTTAGCAAGGGCAAGAGGTTGGGTCTTATTTTGCGCAACGAAAATGCCAACACGATTTACTCCACCAATTTTATGCACGCCCTGTTTGAAGAAGAGGGTGGCGATTTGTTTGATGTTCGGCAGGCTATTTTGGGGCATTTGCAACAAGGTGGCGACCCCAGCCCGTTTGACCGGATTATGGCAACACGGTTGGCAACAAAAGCAATTGACTTTTTGGAGGGGGAAATTGGCAAATCTACCCCTCGCAGTGTTTGTATTGGTCAGGTGCAGGGCAAGCTGGAATTAACAGATATTCGTGATTTGCCCAGGTTGATGGATATGAAATACGGCCGTCCGCTAAACCAATGGTGGATGAATTTGCGGCCTGTGGCTAAAATCCTGGCACAACCTGCTCCTGAAAACCCACTAACTCGCGCTTAAGCGCCAAAACGACACTATCTTGGATAAGGAGTAAGACATTATGAGAATAGGCATTTTAACAGGCGGTGGTGATGTTCCAGGTTTGAACCCCAGCATAAAAGCGGCCGTGCAGCGCGCAGTGGAAGAAGGCCACGAAGTAATTGGTATTCGGCGCGGCTGGGGCGGTTTGTTGGACTACAATCCGGATGACCCTGAAAGCTTTGAAAAGAATTTGATGCGCCTGGACAAACAGGTGGTGCGAAAAATCGACCGGACAGGTGGTACTTTTTTGCATACCAGCCGGACAAACCCCAGCAAGGTAAGCAAAAAACGGGTTCCGGACTTTTTGAGAGACCCTGAACACCCGGATGCGGAAGAAGAAGATAATCGTCTGCGTGATTTTACGCCTCATGTGCTGCGCAATCTGGAAAAGCTTGGCATTGATGTGTTGATTCCGATTGGTGGCGATGACACGTTGAGTTATGGTGAACGGCTGCATCGGGAAGGGTTCCCTGTGGTGGCTATCCCCAAGACGATGGACAATGATGTGTATGGGACGGATTATTGCATTGGCTTTAGTACGGCCGTAACCCGCAGTGTCCAGTTCATTCACAACCTGCGCACCAGCACCGGTTCCCATGAGCGGATTGCTGTGGTTGAGCTGTTCGGCCGTAACAGCGGCGAAACCAGCCTCATCAGCTCCTATCTGGCTGGCGTAGACCGTGCCATCATCTCCGAAGTCCCCTTTGACCCGGAACGACTGGCCGAATTGGTGATACAAGACAAACGAAACAACCCCAGCAATTACGCAATGGTCACCATCAGTGAAGGCGCACACATGATTGGCGGCAAAGTGGTGGAGTATGGCGAAGCAGATGCTTACGGGCACAAGAAGTTGGGTGGTATTGGGGCAATCACCGGCGAAGCATTGAAGAAAATCACTGGTGAAAACATCATCTACCAACAAGTTTCTTACCTGATGCGTTCCGGCGCACCCGACGCTCTGGACTTAATGGTAGCGTTCAACTATGCCAACCTGGCTGTCAGCCTGGCGACAAACGGTGTGAGCGGCCGTATGGTTGCCCTGCGAGATGGCACATACACCCACATCCCCATGAGCACAGTCACCAGCGGCGTAAAACGGGTGGATGTTGATGAGTTGTATGATGTCAACAATTACTTGCCAAAAGTGCGCCACGTATTAGGCAAGCCAATGTTCCTGTATTAAGCAATCACAGCAAGCGTTCAGCCATTTGGTTGTGCTGAAAATGGCTGAATGCCTGCTATCCAGGCAACACACGGGCTGCACGGAAAGCGTTTGTTCTGTGCAGCCCGTTTTTTTATTAACCTTAGTTCGAAGGTAAAAAACAGGACGCAGATAAACGCGGATGACACGGATTTATTTGCGGTATCTGCGTTCTAATTTCGAATGCAGGGTTTATTAAGGAATGAAGATTTAATAACTTACGGGAGATTAGAGACTGGAGATTAGAGATTTCACCGGTCTCCAATCTCTAATCTCTAATCTCCAATCTCAGTTTTGTAGGTTATTT